>JAFQUL010000182.1 GCA_017408535.1 Clostridia bacterium | reverse complement strand
TCTTCGGTATCTCCAAAGGCTGAAAAATCCGCCGTATCATTATAAAAAGTGATACGGCGGATTTTTATTGTATTTTTTCTGCTTCTTCGTTTAGGATAACAGGATCGGCACGTCCCTTTGACATAGCCATAGCCCGTCCGACAATGCTTTTCAGTGCAGCGGTCTTACCGTGTCTGTAGTCCTCAAGTGCCTTGGGCATTTGCTCTGCCGCGGCTTCAAGCAGACATCTGATACGGTCTCTGTCCCGTATCATGCCGAGGTCATCACGCACAACGAGCTCTTTCGGTGACAGCTTCTCGGACGCACAGCGGGATATCAGCAGCTTTGCAGTTCCGCTGTTTATCTCTCCTGCATCTGCAAGATCGGATATTTCAGACAGATATTCCGGTGTAAGCATTCCCTCTTCACCGAATTTTGGGAGGACCTCTCCAATAAATAGGTTAGTAAGAAGCTTTTTATTTTTTGCTTTTTCTGACGCCATCTCGTAGTATTCTGCGGCGGCGGGATCTTCTGTGATAAGAGCGGCATCATCACTTGACAGTGAGTATTCCCTACAGTACCGTTCAGCTTTTGAGTCCGGAAGCTCCGGTAGTGCTGCTCTGAGCGAGCTTACAAACTCCTCACTGACCGTCAGAGGAGGAAGATCGGATTCGGTAAAGAAGCGGTAATCACGCAGTCCCTCCTTGTTTCGCATTGAATAGGTCCTGCCGGTATTTTCATCATACCGCCTGGTCTCTCTCGTTATTTCTTCTCCTGCGAGAATAGCGTCGACCTGACGGCGGAACTCATATTCAACCGCACGGCCGGCGTGGTTTACCGAGTTCAGATTCTTTATCTCCGTTCTGGTGTATAGAGAGGTATCGCCAACTTTTCTGACAGATACGTTTATATCAGCACGCATAGATCCCTCGTTCATCTTACAGTCAGAAACACCGGTATAGAGCAGAATCGCCCTCAGCTTTCCGAGATAAGCCTTTACCTCCTCTGAGGTATGCATATCCGGATTTGATACTATCTCAATGAGAGGCACACCGGCACGGTTAAAGTCGATGAGAGTAACACCGTCTCTGTGTATCAGCTTTCCCGCATCCTCTTCGATATGGAGTCTTTCAATACCGACACGGAGAGACTTGCCTTCCGGGTCGGTTATATCAAGATGACCGTTCTGACAGATGGGAATACCGTACTGTGATATCTGATATCCCTTTGGCAGATCGGGGTAGAAATAGTTCTTTCTGTCATGGGTTGAATGTAGATTTACCTCACAGCCAAGAGCAAGTCCTGCTGTTACCGCATATTCCACTACACGGCGGTTCAGAGCGGGCAGTGCACCGGGCATACCTGTACACACGGGGCAGGTGTGACTGTTGGGCTCTCCGCCGTATGCTGTAGAGCAGGCACAGAATATCTTGCTCTCTGTTTTCAGCTCGCAGTGTACCTCAAGGCCTATTACCGCTTCATAACCCTTATATATCATTTCCGCACCGCCTTTCACCGCCGCAGACAGCAGTTTCAAGAGCATAGGCCGCACGGTATACCGTCAGCTCATCCTTTGCTCTTCCGATTATCTGAGCACCGACCGGAAGATTGGTATCCGCATCTTTACCGACGGGCAGACTGATAGCGGGGAGTCCCGCAATACTTGCGTAAACGGTGAAAATATCCTCCGAATACCTTGCCTCGGGTTCAGCGCTGTATTTACCGATGCGGTAGGGAAGGGTAGGAGCTACAGGTGCAAGGATAACGTCACAGAGAGAGAACAGCGACGAAAAACCGTTTATTATCATCTCTCTTGCCATAAGAGCTTTTTTGTAATATCTGTCGCACATTTCTCTTGAGAGCAGAAATGTACCCAGTAATATCCTTCTTTTTACCTCCGGACCAAAACCCCGGCTTCGGCTTTTTTTGAATACTTCCTCAATGGTGGAACAATCCTCCGCTCTCTCCCCAAAACGAATTCCATCGTATCTTGAAAGATTTGACGATGCTTCAGCGCTTGAAAGTGCATAATAAGCGGCAAGGGTAAGGCCGGGGTCAGGCAGGGTGATATCAATGATCTCGCATCCCTGATCTGCCAGATGCTTTACCGCTGAGCTGAGAGCTTTTTTAACCGTTATGTCTGTGTGGGACTCAATAAGAGAATAGGGGACACCTATCCGCATCCCTCTTACATTGCTGCCTTTAAGCTTATCTGCTACAGCTTCCGAATGCTCCTGCAAGGATGTTGAATCCTTAGGGTCGTACCCCGCTATAGCATCGTAAACCATAGCGTTTGAAATAACGTCACGGGTTATCGGGCCAACTGTATCAAGAGATGAGGCAAATGCGATAAGTCCGTACCTTGATACTCGGCCATAGCTGGGCTTCATTCCCACAACACCGCAGTAGGCGGCAGGTTGTCTTACAGAACCGCCGGTATCACTGCCGAGGGCATAGGGAACGAGGCCTGCCGCAACCGCAGCGGCACTTCCGCCCGAACTGCCCCCGGGGACTCTGGTAGGATCAAGAGGGTTATGAGTAAGACCGAAAGCTGAATTTTCGCAGGATGACCCCATACCGAACTCGTCCATATTTGTTTTTCCCACAATGACAGCACCGTGCCCTTTAAGTCTCGCTACGGCCTCTGCGCTGTAGGGCGGAACAAAATTACGAAGGATCCTTGAGGCACAGGTGGTTTTTATTCCTTCGGTACACAGATTATCCTTTATGGCCGCAGGAATCCCCATAAGCGGGTGAATATCACCTGCTCCTGACCTGATAACGGCATCAGCCTCTGCGGCCGCCTTTTTTGCCGTTTCTTCAGATACGGTAATAAACGCACGGATATTTTTATCGGTCTCCTTAATTTTTTCAAGGTAACTGAGGGTCAGCTCAAGTGAGGATATCTTTTTTTCTTTTATAAGCCGGGACAGCTCATTTACAGTCATAGTACAGTAGTTCATATTCCGCCCTCTTATTCAACTGTCCGCGGTACACACAGGTACCCGTCAGATACTTCGGGTGCTGTTGATAATACAGCGCCGTCCCCGGGGCTGTCAGCGGTAATATCTTCTCTGAAAGCAGTCTGTTTTATTTGCAGACCTTGGGGCCCGTTATCCTCAAGAGCCTCAAGCGGACTTAACAGAGAGGTAAGCTTTTCTATATCCCGCTCGACCTCACTGTCTGACTCGGGCGGCAGAAGCATAGCAAGATCGCAGAGCTTTTCTATAGTGTTTTTATTTACAGTTTGTGGTATCTTTTCCTTCATCGGTTCCTCATTTGCTGTATATATATCGCCGCCCCACTGTTCCCGAAAGAGACCCAGAGGGGCGAAGATAATTTTTATTTACGACGGTCGAGATAGTTCTGGAGAATGATCTCAGCAGACAAAGTGTCAACTGCAGCCTTTCGCTTCTTACCGCGTGTATCGGTAAGGTTCATTATTCTGTGGGCGGCAGCGGTGGTAAGCCGTTCGTCAAGCAGCTCGACCGGAAGCTCTGATACTGCCTTAAGCTCATCTGCAAATTCTCTTGCATGAGCACCGCGGTCACCTTCGGTCCCGTTCATGTTTATCGGGAGACCGACGACAAAAAGCGAAACTCCGTGCTTCTTGCCCTCTTCCGCAACAAGTCGGGCAGTGGTCTTAAGATCCTTACATCTTACCGATCCCGCACCTGATGCGAGAAACCCCGTAGGATCGGATACCGCAAGGCCGGTACGCACGTCGCCGAAGTCAACTCCCATTATTCTACCCTTTATATCAGACATCGTCTCCTCCGTTTATGAATGCGTTGATCTCTTCTACAGACGGTATTGATTCTATACCGCCTTTTTTCGATATTACAAGGGAAGCGACAGCGCTTGCATATTTAACGGAATATACCATATCAGACGATGCAGTGTACTGCCATGCAAGTGCGGCGGAGAACGCATCTCCTGCGGCGGTCATATCCACTACCTCACTGGCATAGGTGGGGATTATCCTGTAATATGTATTGTCATAAAGGAACGCACCTCTCGCTCCAAGCTTTATAACGTAATGATCTGCCTTAACTATAGCCGCAAGAGCGATAGATGCACGCAGACAGTTATCCGCAGAGGTGGGATCTATACCGGTAAGCTCCATGGTCTTCTTAGAATTGGTGATGAATATATCCACGGGACCGTATTTGGCTATTTGATCAATGGCAGATTTTGATATCATAGGTGATGAGTCTACCACTATCGGAATATTCTGTTTTTTTGCGAATTTGACAGCCGTACCTGCGCAGATAGGCGGAACGTCCAGCTGAAGGAAAACAGAATCGGGATAAGAGGTAAAAGCCTCCTCGGTATCCTCTGCTGTCAGAGCGCCGGACGCACCTGGGAAAACGATACGGCGTATACCGCCGGCCTCCTCATTTATCACCAGAGCAAAGTCTGTAGTACGGGTTCGGGACGGAGTGAGAAAGCGTGTATCTATCCCACAGCGGACGATAGACTGCTTGAGCCTTGCTCCCTCTGTATCGTTGCCGGTCTTGCCGCATAAAAGAGTGTCTGCACCAAGGCGGGAGAAGGTAGCGGCGGCTATAGCACCGCGGCCGCCGGGACGGTATTCTCTTTTACCGTTATCAAGGAGCTCCTCTCCTTTTTCGGGAAATCTTGACACGTCAAAACAAAAATCTGCCTGAACAGACCCGATCACAAGAATACGCGGTTTCAATCAGCGCCACCTCCAAACATTTATACACCTTAATTATAACGCATAATAAAAAAATAATCAATAGATGTTTTTACGTTATCTGACAGCTTTTTTATTCTGCACCCCCCTGAGAGCTTTCTCCCGCCTCACGTTCAGCACTGTTTTCAGTACCGCCGTATATCATAAAAAAACAGTTGTTGTTTAGCGGCATATTGCTGTCATACCGTGCACCCTCGATATGAAGATATCTTGCTGACGCAAAGGGGTAGGTATCAAGCCGTCTGTCAAGTGCATCGTTGGTATGGGCAGATACGAGATATCCGTCACGGGTTATACCGGTTACTATCAGAGTGTGGTAATAGTCTCCGCTGCTGTCAGCTAACTGAATAACGTCTCCCGGCAGCAGTCCGTCTGAAGCTGCCTCACTGCAGTACGGACCGATCCCGCGGTTGTTTATCATAAAGTCATAAAAGAATTCTACCCCCGTCCAGGCAGGACTTCTGTTATTTACCGAGACGTAATACCACCCATAATCTGGGGTGAAATTCATTTCACAGCAGCCTGCGTAGATACACTGAGAAATGAAATTGGTACAGTCACCGCCCAGACCCTTGAAGTCAAAGAAAAGGGGATTCCTTGACAGAGCCCACCTCTTTGCGTAGGCTACAGCAAATTCTCTGTTGTATTCTCGTGTCAGAAGCATATTATCCTCCGAAAAAACAATATTTGTTAAAATAATATGCGCCCTCACCTTTTTGGGTGAGGGCGCATGAAATATTATTTTTTCGTGCTGTTTTCTGCGTTTTCTTCGCTGTGTTCCTTTTTCAGGTCGTCAACGGTAATGCTGACAGAGTGCTTGATAGGCTTCCACTCGACCTTCTTGAAGAGTGCACAGATACCGATGGGGATATAGGTGAAAAGGAATATCGGGAAGGTGAAGGTGTATTTGATCTTTTCCGATTTTGTTGCGCCGATATTTTTCCACTCGGTGATAACTGTTACCAGACCGAAGGAATAGATAAACAAATAGAAAATAAACAGGAAAAGCAACGACTGCAGACAAACTGCCGCAACCGGCCACATCCCCGCTCCCATAAGAAAGGCGTTCACTACCTTGATGAAGAAACAGACTATACTGGTGGCGGTAATGAAAATCGCAGGGAATATAGTCATCAGAATATCGTAGCAGGAAAAGCTGCCCTTTGTGATAGCGGTGGTAAACAGCTTCCAGCCGTAGTGCCATACTACCTGATAAAAGCCCTTTGCCCAGCGCATTCTCTGACGCCATGACTGCATAAATGACTCAGGCTGCTCATCGTAAAGCACAGCGCGGGCGCTGTAGCCTATCTTTTCGCCCTTAATAACACTTGCGGCGGTGAACTGGATATCCTCGGTGAGCAGGTGGTAGGGCCAGCCGTTATTTTCTTCGACTATATCACGGCGGATAAGGAAGCCTGTGCCGGATATTGCACAGCTTGTACCAAGCTGCATTCTTGCATTGTTAAGATATTCAGCCTCACGGAGGAACCAGAGGGAATAACCGGCGGAGATCCAGTTAGCACCGTAGTTTTTGGAATTACGGTAGCTGGTTATTACTCTGTAGCCGCGGTTAAAGGTGCGGTTCATCTGGTATACGTAGTCGGAGTCCAGCAGATTGTCCGCATCAAGAATGATATATCCCTCGCAGAAATCATCTGTATTAAGAAGGTCTGTGAAGAGATAGTTAAGTGCGTATCCCTTACCGATCTCCTTATCGTTAAAGCGCTCGTAAACGATGGCGCCCATATTCCGGCAGATCTCTGCGGTGCTGTCAGTACAGTTATCAGCGATGACGTATATTCTGAGAAGCTCCTTCGGGTAATTTTGCTTCTGAATACTGTCTATCAGATGACCGATAACAGATTCCTCATTTCTTGCGGAGATCACGATGCCGAAGCGGTGAAGTTCACCAATGTCAGCAGTTTCCGGCTTAGCCCTTCTGCCGACAAAGAGCATATAGAGGATATAGACTATTTGATATGAATAACAAAGCGTCATAAACAGGAAAAGAGCGATCTCTATCACTTGTATCGCGAACATAATCGATTACGCTGCCTTTCTGCATTTAATAATGCATTGATATGTCAAACTATCCTATTATACAATAGAGCGGTCCAGTTGTCAAGGTTTGAAAATTTAAGAATAGATTAACTTTGTATCGAGCCTTGACGAAAAAGATAATATTATATCTCTATTACGTCGCCGAGACACAGAGAATATATAAGACATCTGTCAACCCGACGGCCGAGGATCTCTCCGAGAGCGGTCTTATAGTAACTGAGCTGACGGCCGTGACGCTTACGCATACACTCCTCAGCTGCTGCTCTGTTTGATATCTGATAACGTGTAAGCCTGTCAGTTTTATAATCCACCAGTATCAGCTCGTCTGTGTCGGAAATAAAGAAGCAGTCGATAACACCCTGCACCAGCAGCTTTTCCGTCCGTAACCTTTCCTTTTGCTCCGGGTCCTCTGTGAATCGGACTGCATCGAGGAAAATATTAAATCTCTGCTCTCTCCACAGCTTTTTTGCGTTCATCATATCGGCAAAAAGCGGGGAGGAGAGAAAACGTGCTATCTCGTCACAGCGGACAAGCGATTTCATCTCACCGGTAAGGAAACCGAGAGAGACCAGACGGTCAAGCTCGCTGTTAACACCTTCGGTTTTCAGTCTGTCGAAATCGCAGAACTGCATAAAAACATGGGTTGCGGTACCCGCTTCTGCACCGAATCCGCTTTCTCCCCCAAGAAACTGCGGCATGGCCGCAAGCGATGGAAGTGAGTCCTCTTCAGCCGAATAGTCCTGTCCCTCCTCCGGGTCAAGCAGATCGGGATAAAGGCGTGAGACAGAGACCTTCGCGGGTATGTTTTTCAGATATTCATACCTGTAGTTAAATGTCAGTCTG
>JAFQUL010000181.1 GCA_017408535.1 Clostridia bacterium | reverse complement strand
CTCTGCGTTTTTGATATAGAGCTTCTTATATTCAACCGACAGCTCTGAGAAAATATCGTTGGTACGGCTTGAATAATCGTCAACGTACTCGTTGATGATCTCAGTCAGCTCTTCTTCTATTATCTGCGCAATAGCCTGACGCTGTTTCTCTGAACGCACGGCGATAAAGCCTGCCTCACGCTCCGCATTTGAAATGATCACAGCAGCATCGATCTTCGCACTTTTTATGATTTTTGCGGATTCCTCATAAGCATCTACCGGATCTGGTGCCGGCTCTATGCTTTCAAGCTCTTTTATTCTGTTGTCCTTCAGAACGGAATCACTTTCCGCTTCTGCAAGTCTGGTTCTGAGAGACGCGAGCTCGGCTTTTGCCTCTTCTGTCTCCGCGGAGATTGCGGCCAGCTTCTCTTTTACTTCGGCAACCTCGGTCTCAAGATCATACTTTTCCCGGCTTGCGTTAAAAAGATCCATTTTTATGGTTTTCAGCTCGGCAGAGGAGATACTAAGCTCGTTTTTGGCAGAGGAGAGCTCGTTTTGAAGCTCAGAGTTTTTTTCTCTTTCCTTTTCCGCAGTTGCCTTCTCTGCCTCAAGCTCGCTTGAGAACTGCTCATTCAGTTTTTCAATATATGTGAAAACATCATTCTTCTTAAACCCTCTGAAGGATTTTCGAAAAAGCTTTTTATTATCTTCTCCCATGACGACCTCCGGGCATAAATTCGGTAAATACATTTTACCATAAAAAAATTTTTATATCAATAGTGTTTTCAATATTGTAAAAAAATTTATTTTTTGTCATTTGTTATCAAGTGTTGCGCCAAAGTCATATATGTCGTCGATATCACTCTCAGATACCGACTCTCCCGCACGGTGGATCTCGGTGTACGCATCAGGCACCTTGCCAACGATGACCGTCTCGGCGATACACACAGAGGAGGTGGTGTTTACTGTAAAGGTGGAGGAGGGAACCATGACAGTTGTATCAATACTGACCTTGAGCATGATCCGGTGCAGGGTCTGATTTATTCCCGCATCAATAAATTCATTGTAAACGTCGGTGGTTATAGCGGGGGCGGACGACAGCTTGACTGATATATCCGGACCAAGTCCCGAGAAGATATCTATTCCGCTGACGGTTCCTACCGGTACGCTGGTCTCCATATCCGTGTTTTTATATTCCGAAAGTATATACAGCGATATTTTCGCTCGCTCTTCGTTTATTTTTTGAATGTTGTTTTTTATCAGAGACACTGAGCCTTCGGTGTTATATGTTATCTCTGACAGAGAATCGTATGTGGACATCCCTTCGGACAAACGGCGGTTTATACTCTCGTTTATTACTTGCAGTGCAGTTTCCCTGGCTTTTGCCTCGGCCATACTTTGTATGAGGGGAGCAAGACGCCGGCTGAAGCTGCAGGACAGGGAAGAGAGGATAAAGATCATTACCGACAGAATTGCGGTAAGCCGGAAAAACACAGTTTTTCTTTTAGCTTTTTTAGAAAATTTGTAACGGGGACGCATTTTATTCCTCCTTGTGTTAGCAGAATATTCCTCTTTTTGGCGGAATGCAAAAAAATAATTGTAAATTTTCTGTTAACACGAAAATAACACTTGCAAACAAGAGAATTTAATGGTAAAATATACTCTGCTTGCGCTGACGGAAATAGGCGCGGCAAATAACACACACAGCGTCTGTGCGCGAAGGTGCCGTACACGGCTTACCGCGTTAAAAAACGCTGTGGTGGAATAACCGAAGGAGGACATAAAAATGTCTGTTATTTCTATTAAGCAGCTCCTTGAAGCAGGTGTACATTTCGGACACCACACAAGACGCTGGAACCCCAAAATGGCCGAGTATATCTTTACCGAAAGAAACGGTATCTATATAATCGACCTTCAGAAGACCGTTAAGAAGTTCGAGGAAGCTTATATGTTCGTTCGCGACATCGCTGCCGAGAACGGTACCATCCTTTTCGTAGGTACCAAGAAGCAGGCTGCTGACGCTATCAAGGATGAGGCTGAGCGTTGCGGCATGCACTACGTAAACGTTCGTTGGCTCGGTGGTATGATGACCAACTTCAAGACCATCAAGAAGAGCATCAACCGTCTTACCAACCTTGAGAAGATGGCTGAGGACGGAACCTTTGACCTTCTTACCAAGAAGGAAGTTGCCGGACTTCAGAAGGAGAGAATGGATCTTGAGCGTAACCTTGGCGGTATCAAGACCATGACTGAGCTTCCTTCCGCTATCTTTATAGTTGATCCCCGCAAGGAGAAGAATGCAGTTGCAGAGGCTAAGAAGCTTGGTATTCCCGTAATCGCTATCGTTGATACCAACTGCGATCCTGACGATGCTGACTACATCATTCCCGGTAACGATGACGCTATCCGCGCTATCAAGCTTATCTCCTCCGTACTTGCTGATGCAGTTATCGAGGGTAAGCAGGGTGAGCAGCTTGCAGAGGATGCAGAGGCTCCCGCAGATGCAGAGGCTGAGGCAGATGCAGTTGAGGCTGCAGCAGTTGACGCTGAGTAATTATTGATCTTATCTGTCAAATAAAATTATTAAAGGAGAATATCAAAATGGCTATTAGTGCAAAGCAGGTTGCAGAGCTCAGAGCAAAGACCGGTTGCGGTATGATGGAGTGCAAGAAGGCACTTGTTGAGACCGACGGTAATTTTGATGAAGCAGTAAAGGTACTTCGTGAGAGAGGTCTTGCAGTTTCCGCAAAGAAGGCAGACCGTATCGCATCCGAGGGTATCGTTGACATTATGTACGATGAGGCAAGCGGCAAGGCAGCTATCATCGAGGTTAACTCCGAGACCGACTTCGTTGCTAAGAATGCAACCTTCCAGGAGTTCGTTCAGGGACTTCTTACCACCATCATCAAGGAAGAGCCTGCTGACGTTGACGCTCTTCTTGCAATGAACTATCTTGATACCGATTTCACCGTTGACGGTAAGATCAAGGATATGATCTTCACCATCGGTGAGAACATGAATATCCGCCGCTTCGAGATTATCAAGGGCACTCTCAGCACTTACATTCACGGTAAGGGCAGCATCGGTGTTGTTATCAAGTTTGAGGCTGACGATGCAGCTAAGTCCAACGAGGGCTTCGCAGAATTCGCTAAGAACATTGCTCTTCAGGTTGCGGCATTCCCCGTTGCATACCTTAACAAGGATTCCGTTCCCGCTTCCGTTATCGAGGAGGAGAAGGCTATCCTTATCAGCCAGATCAAGAACGATCCCAAGAACGCAAACAAGCCCGACAACATCATTGAGAAGATGGTAACCGGTAGAATCGGTAAGTTCTACGAGAACAACTGTCTCATTGAGCAGGCTTACGTTAAGGACGACTCTCTCACCGTTGGCAAGTACGTTGAGGCTACCGCTAAGACATTCGGCGGTGCTATCAAAGTTGCTGGCTTTACCCGTTTCGAGAAGGGCGAAGGCCTTCAGAAGCGTGAGGAAAACCTCGGCGACGAGATCGCAAAGCTTATAAACAAGTAATAATTTGAACTTTTTTCAGATAACTCGCGAAAAAATCGCGAGTTATCTGTTTTTTTATTAAAATGTTATTTACAAAAATTAAAAGATGGAGTAAAATATATATAGTATAATTATTTTTAGGTTAATATAAAATAAAAGCGCGGAGGACTAACATGAGCGAAACAAAGGCACCTAAATACAAACGCGTGTTACTCAAGCTTTCCGGTGAAGCACTTTCGGATAAGGATGGCGGCGTGCTCGACTTTGACTTTATAGTCGATATCGCAAACGTTATCAAGAAGTGTCTTGCTGAGGGAGTACAGATAGGTATTATTGTCGGTGCGGGCAATATCTGGCGCGGCCGTCACGGTAAAAATATGGACCGTACAAGAGCAGATCATATGGGTATGCTTGCAACCACCATTAACTCTCTTGCTCTTCAGGATGTTTTCCAGCACGAGGGTATTGAGACCCGTGTAATGACCGCTATAGACATGCACGAGTTTGCTGAACCCTATATCAGAAACAAGGCGGTTTCACATCTTGAAAAGGACAGGGTCATCATTTTCGGATGCGGTCTTGGTATTCCGTTTATATCTACCGATACTGCGGCAGTTCTTCGTGCTGCTGAGATAAATGCAGATATCGTGCTTCTCGCAAAGAATATCGACGGTGTATATACAGCTGACCCCAAGAAGGATCCTATGGCCACCAAGCTGGATTCCATCGACTATATGGATATTCTCCGTCAGGGACTTTCCGCAATGGACAGTACCGCAACCTCATTCAGTATGGATAACAATATCCCGATCCTCGTATTCGGCCTCGATAATCCCGAGAACATTTACAGAGCGGTTATGGGAGAAGAAATAGGAACTATCGTAAATAAAGGAGGAATAAAAGAATGAAACTCGATTCCAAGCTCTATGAAGACAAAATGAAAAAGACTATTGCTGCTTACGGTGAGAATCTTGACACTATCAGAGTAGGCCGCGCAAATCCTTCCGTTCTTTCAAAAATTATGGTTGACTACTACGGTATGCCTACCGCTATAAACCAGATGGCAGAGGTAAAGACCACTGATGCCCGCACTATAGTTATCACTCCCTGGGATGCTACCTCTCTCAAGAATATTGAGAAGGCTATTCTTGCGTCTGATCTGGGTATCACCCCCGCTAATGACGGTAAGGCTCTCCGTCTTGCTTTTCCTCAGCTTACTGAGGAGCGCCGTAAAGAGGTACAGAAGCAGGTATCCAAACTCGGTGAGGAGACCAAGGTTGCTATCCGTAACATCCGCCGCGATGCAAACGATAAGTGTAAGGATCTCAAGAAGAACGGCGAGATGACCGAGGATGAGCAGAAGGCATCTGAAAAGAACGTTCAGGATCTTACCGACAAGTACATAAAAGAGGTAGATGCTCTGACCGCTCAGAAGGACAAAGAAATTATGGCAATATAAGGGAGAGTCCTTATATCTGCTTTTGCGACAGCAAGATAGGAGCCTTTTCCTGCTTTTTGCGGGAAAAGGCTTTGCCTTTATAATATTTTGATTCGGAGTTACCTATGTTTTTTAAGAAAAAAGAAAAAACAGCAGCCCTAAGTGTTGATGACAGACTTAAACATATAGCTTTTATAATGGACGGCAACGGCCGTTGGGCGCAGAAAAGAGGTCTGCCGAGAGAGTACGGTCATGCTGCTGGTGCGAAGACCTTTAAGAAGATCGCTCTTTACTGTGGAGATATCGGTATAAAGTATGTCACCATATATGCTTTTTCCACAGAGAATTGGAAGCGTCCCGAACGGGAGGTTAAAGCAATAATGAAGTTGCTTTCCGATTATCTTGATGAGGCGCTTCGTGATCTGGATAAGAATAACGTCAGATATATTTTTATCGGTGATAAAGGGATATTTGATGAAGAGCTCCGTATCAAAATGGTAAACCTGGAGAAGGTATCCGAATCAAAACCGCTGACTCTTAATTTTGCGGTAAACTACGGCGGACGCGACGAGATAGTCAAGGCGTGCCGAGAGCTTATACTCGAGGGCAATGAGAATATTACGGCAGATGACGTCAGCCGTCATCTGTATACCGCTCTTTCGCCCGATCCTGATATAATAGTCAGGACCGGCGGGGAACAGCGCCTGTCCAATTTCCTTCTTTGGCAGGCCTCATACGCAGAGTTCTATTTTACCGAGACACTGTGGCCGGATCTGTCTACAGCTGATATCGACAGTATAGTATCGGCATTTTACGGCAGGGACAGAAGGTACGGCAGGATCAAGGAAGACACGGAGGATAACAAATGAAAACGAGAATAATTACCGCAATTGTTATGATCCTTGCGGTTTTACCGATAATAATTTTTTCTCATACTCTTGCATTTCCTATCGCTCTTGCGGTGATCTCGCTGGTCGGTGCACTTGAGATGATGCGCTGTACAGGTTGTAGCCGAGATATGTGGTTTTCGATTCCAGGTGCGATCCTTTCGGTACTTATCCCGTTGGGTGCCTGGTTTATTGATGAAAAACAGCAGTTCATTTTTTTGACTGTAGCGGTTTTGTATATATTCTTTATGTACGTTCTTTCTGCTACCGTTCTTAAAAAGGGAAAGCAAAAGGTATCTGACAGTTGTTTTAATTTTGCGGCACTCGTATACGTTGTAACCGGTTTTACCTCGGTGGTGCTCATAAGATGTCTTGACAAGGGTGTATATCTCTATCTTATGGTATTTGTGGCATCTTGCGTTACCGATATCTTTGCATACTTTACCGGACGACTTTTCGGCCGACACAAGCTTATAGTCGAGGTCAGCCCCAAAAAGACTGTAGAGGGTGCTGTCGGCGGGCTTCTGTTCTGCTCCGCAGGATTTGCCGTTTATGGCTTCTGTATCGGAAAAATGTTCGGTACAGTACCCAATTACATAGCACTTGCACTTGCAGGAGCGATACTGTCAGTAATATCTCAGTTTGGCGATCTTATTGCTTCTCTTATCAAGCGTGAGTACGGCATCAAGGATTTCGGCAGGATACTGCCCGGTCACGGCGGTTTTCTTGACAGATTTGATTCTTCCATTGCCATTGCACCGGTCCTGCTGATACTTTGTTCCTTCCCACAGTTCTTTACGCTGTTTGGCTAATATTGGAGGTATTTACTTTTGAGACAAATTGATCGGTCAAAAATGGTTGTTCTTGGCTCTACCGGCTCTGTTGGCAGTCAAGCTCTTGACGTAGCTGACCGCACAGGAATAAAGGTTGAGGGAATATCCGGATACAGCAATATTTCACTTCTTGAAGAGCAGATACGCAAACACCGCCCCGTTTTCTGTGCGGTGAAGAACGATGAGACTCTCAGAGATATCCGTGTCAGATGTGCAGATCTGGATGTGACTTTTTTTGCGGGGGAGACTGCCATCGGTGATATGATACACGAGAGCAGTTCTGATATAGTTCTTAATTCTATAACCGGTAAGGCCGGACTTCTTCCTACCGTTGAGGCAATAAAGCACAAAAAACGCCTTGCACTTGCAAATAAGGAATCCCTTGTTATAGCCGGAGAGATAGTAACCGCTCTTGCAAAGGAAAAAAGTGTTGAGATCATACCGGTTGACAGTGAACACAGTGCTGTTTTTCAGTGTATCGGCAGTGAGCCGAAGGACAGGATAAAAAGAATTATACTTACCGCATCAGGCGGCAGATATTTCGGAAAGAAAAAGACGGAACTTGAGAACGTCACTCCGTCAGAGGCTCTTATGCATCCTACCTGGAATATGGGAGCAAGGATCACTATAGACAGCGCAACCCTTATGAACAAGGGCTTTGAGGTCATTGAGGCGGCCTGGTTTTTCAGTGTCCCGCTTGACAAAATAGATGTGGTGGTACAACGCGAGAGCATAATCCACTCAATGGTGGAATACATTGATAACGCCCTTATAGCTCAGCTTGCCGTTCCGGATATGCGTCTCTGCATACAGTATGCGGTCACATATCCCGAAAGAAATGCGGGAGTTATAGAGCCACTTGATTTCACCAAGCTTTCTTCACTTTCCTTTGGAATACCGGACACAGCTACATTTCCGTGCCTTGAACTTGCAAGGATCGCATTTAACCGAGGAGGAGTTTCCACCTCGGCGCTTAACGCGGCAGATGAGATCGCTGTAAAGGCATTCCTTGACGGAAAGATATCATTTAACTACATCCCGGAGCTGATCGCACGAACTGTTGATGAAGCCCCGAAGATAGACCATGCGAGCTTAGACGACTGCCTTGCCGCCGATGAGTGGGCAAGAGAATATGCAAATAAGCTTGTCGGAGGGAACTCTTAATGCAGTTTCTGTATATTTTGATTGCAATCCTCATGTTTGGTTTTCTTATTACCATTCATGAGTTCGGCCATTTTTTGTTTGCGCGTATTTTCCGTGTAAACGTAATAGAATTTTCTATTGGCATGGGGCCAAAGCTCATTCAGCGGACGTCAAAAAAGAGCGGTATACTTTATACCCTGAGGCTGTTTCCTATTGGCGGATATGTCAATATGGGCGAGGACGATCCCCCGGAGGAGGGGGTGGCACCTGACCCGGGTTCCTTCAGAGCCAAGCCGGTATGGCAGCGCTTTATCATAGTTTCCGCCGGTGCGGTAATGAATATAGCACTTGGTTTTGTTCTTATGTTCGGACTCGTGCTTGCTTCAGACGATCTCGGCTCTACTACCGTAAGTGGGTTTGCGGACGGAGCGGTCAGCAGTGAACAGGGACTTATGGTAGGAGATACCATTGTTGAAATAAACGGTATTAAGGTCCATTCCGCTGACGAGCTCAGCTATGAGATAATGTATAACGGACACCAGCCGCTTGATATTACCGTTGTCAGAGAAGGTGAGAAGATCCTTCTTGAGGATGTGGCGTTTCACGTGGCCGAGCAGGACGGTGTGAAGCTGGGAGTAGCCGACTTCGGTGTTTACCGGGCTCAAAAGACTATTACAGTTGTACTTCGTCAGACCTTTCACAGATCCGTATCCGCAATAAAGATGGTGTGGGATTCTCTTATCGGGCTCATAACCGGCAGGTTCGGTGTTGAAAACATGTCAGGTCCCGTTGGCATCACCTCTGCGATAACACAGGCCGCCTCGGTTGGACTTGACAGCCTGGTGTTTTTGTTTATCGTAATAACCATGAACCTCGGCGTGTTTAACCTTCTTCCTGTCCCCGCACTTGATGGCGGAAGACTGCTGTTCTTTTTGATCGAATTTCTCAGAGGTAAGCCTATTGATCCGAAATATGAATCATACGTTCATTTTGCTGGGCTTTGCGTGCTGCTTCTGATTATGATACTCGTATCAGTAAAGGATGTTATTTCTTTGATTTTTTAACAGAGGACGTTATTAATGAAACAGAATCTATATAACCGAAACAGAAGAATAAGCCGCACAGTATCCGTGGGTGGCGTGTATATCGGCGGTAACAGTCCTATAACTGTACAGTCTATGACTAACACCGATACAGTTGACAGCGCGGCAACTATAGAACAGATAAGACGTCTTGAGTCTGCCGGCTGTGATATAGTACGTATAACCGTTCCGAATGTGGATTCTGCCGATACTATAAAGAAGATCAAGGCGGCAGGAATAAAAATTCCGGTGGTCGCCGATATTCATTTTGACTACAAGGTGGCTCTTGCTTCTATTGCCGCAGGTATTGACAAGGTCAGGATCAACCCCGGTAATATCGGCGGTGATGAAAAGGTCAGAGAAGTAGCACTCGCCGCAGCCGGTGCGGGAGTTCCCATACGCATCGGTGTGAACGGCGGATCTCTTGAAAAGCATATACTCGAAAAATACGGATCTCCCACAGCCGAGGCGCTGGCAGAGAGTGCACTTTACCACGCAGAGCTTCTCAGAAAGCACGCCTTTGAGGATATAGTTATATCCATCAAATCTTCATCGGTAAAAGAGATGATCGGTGCCAACAGGATACTTGCACGGGATACCGAGTATCCTCTTCATATCGGCGTAACGGAAGCCGGCAGAAAGGGCGAGGGAACTCTTAAAAGTGCTATCGGTATAGGCTCGCTACTCTGTGACGGAATCGGAGATACAGTGAGAGTTTCTCTTACCGCAGATCCGGTCGAAGAGATATCTGCCGCAAGGGATATCCTCCGGGCCTGCGGAGCACTTGAAAATCCCGGAATGACTGTTGTTTCCTGTCCTACATGCGGAAGAACGAAGATCGATCTTATCGGCCTTGCTGAACGATTTGAGACCGCCGCAAAGGAATCGGGAATATATGATCTGCCGATCAAAGTTGCCATTATGGGATGTGCGGTCAACGGCCCCGGCGAGGCACGGGAGGCTGACATAGGAATTGCCGGCGGAAACGGAGAAGTCCTTCTTTTCAGACACGGCGAAATAATAAGAAAAATAAAAGAAGATGCGGTGATAGATACCCTTATCGGTGAGATAAAGGCAATGACCGCACACGGAGAATAAAAACAATGAGCGGAGAAAATACCAGATCACTTCTTGATATGCTGAAAAAGTATTCTCCGACTCCTTCCCAGAAAAAAATTCTGGCAGAGGCGTCGGGGGTACGCCTTCGCGCAGATAACGAGCGCAGGATCCTTGAGATCAATGCGGATTTCCCGAGTATAATACCCAAAGGAGAGCTGTATGAGCTTGAGAGCGGAATACGGGAAGCTTACGAGCTCTCGGCGGCTAAGATCCTGCCGCATTATCCGGGTGAGCTTTTCATCTCGGATTATATGCCCCAGATCCTCACAGAGGCTTGCCGTGTCGGTGTGGTAGCCAACGGCTTTTTCGGTCAGTACGACTATAGTATAGAAGGTTCTGTTATCACTATTACCATCCCGTTCGGTAACGGCGGAATAGAACTTCTTAACAACGGTGGCACAGCTGACGTTATCTCCAATATTATCTTTTCCGAGTTCTCACGTCGGTTTGAGGTCAGAGTTGCCCGTTCCGATGACTATGAAGAGCGGGAAAGAGAGAGAAGAGAACAGTTTGAAAAAGAGCAGAACAATTTTATTGCGGGAGTAAAAGCCGCAAATGAGGCAAGAAAGACCGCGGCGGCAGCTCCGCCGCCTGCAGAAGCCCCCAATAAACCGGTATATCGAAGAGTTGCTTCCCTTATTGAGAGTGATGACAGGGCTGCAGTGATCGAGAATGACAGACTTGAGATCGGTGCCGTTACATACGATCTTTCAGCTCCCGAGCTGTTTTACGGTGAGGATTTTTCTCTTACCGGTATAACTAAGATACGTGATCTTGCATCAGGTAAGCGCTGCCTTATAATCGGTGAGATATTTGAGATCACAACCAAGGAATTTAAAGGCGGAGAGAGAGTAAACGTTACTATCGGAATCTATGACGGTGACTCATCCATATACATGAAAGTATCCTACGAGCAGAAGGAGGATATGGATGAGGCAAAGCGTGCGGAGCAGGAGAAGCTGAAGGGATTTACCGAAAGCTTTGGTCGCGGTGATATTCTGGTAGTCAGCGGTAATGCCCGTCTTGATAAATTTGACGGCGAGCTGGTATTTTATCCCAAGGCCGCAGTCAAGGTCAAGAAGATAAAGAGAAAAGACAATGCTGAGGAGAAGCGAGTAGAACTTCATCTTCACACCAATATGTCCACAATGGACGCCATTATAACTCCCAAGGAAATTGTCAAGACCGCCCACGACTGGGGTCATAAGGCGGTAGCAATAACAGATCACGGTAACGTGCAGGCTTTCCCGGAAGCAATGGAGGCGTCTGAAGCTCTCGGTATGAAGGTCATATACGGAATGGAGGCTTATTTCGTAGATGATACCGCGAGAGCTGTATACGGTGAGTGTAAATCTGAGTTTGACGGTGAGTTTATCGTTTTTGATATAGAGACCACCGGCCTTTCTCCGATGAACTGTAAAATAACCGAGATCGGCGCGGTGCTTTTGTCCGGGGGAGAGGTAATTTCAGAATTCAATACCTTTGTTGATCCCGAGTGTCATATTCCAGAGGAGATAACTAAGCTTACCTCCATAACTGATGATATGGTAAAGGGTGCACCCAAGATAGAGGAGGCGCTGAGGGCATTTCTTGAGTTTGCCGGAGACCGTCTGCTTATAGCTCATAATGCTACGTTTGATATCAGCTTTATAAGATTTGCGGCCGATTCTCTCGGTATACCATTTGATAATCCGTATCTTGATACCGTTGCACTTTCAAGATATGTTAACCCCGATCTTAAACGTCATAAGCTTGATAACCTCGCTCAGTATTTCGGACTTGGTGATTTCCATCACCACAGAGCCTGCGATGATGCTGCCATACTCGGTAAAATTTTTATCTGTATGGCCGAAAAGCTTAAGGATGAAGGAGTAAGCAGTATCGATCAGATGATCGAAGCAATGAGCGAAAATTCCGACCCTCTCAAACTTAAGACATATCACCAGATACTGCTTGTTAAGGATAGTGTGGGACTTAAGAATCTTTATAAGCTTATTTCGGCAAGCTATCTTGACTATTACAAGAAGGTCCCGAGAATCCCCCGAACTATTCTCGAGGCCCACAGAGAAGGTCTTATTATCGGATCTGCGTGCGAGGCGGGAGAGCTGTTTTCCGCAATGCTTGAGAATAAGCCTGAGCAGGTGCTTCTCGAGATAGCATCCTTTTACGATTACCTTGAGATACAGCCTATCTGTAACAACCGCTTCCTTATTGCAGAAGGAAGAGCGGCAAATGACGAGCAGCTTCGTGATTTTAACCGCAGAATAGTTGAGCTGGGTGAGAAGGCAGGCAAGCCTGTGGTCGCCACCTGTGACGCTCACTTTATGAATAAAGAGGACGAGCTCTACCGTAAGATACTTCTTGCGGGAATGAAGTTTAAGGATGCTGACAGAGATGTTGGTATTTATATGCGTACCACTGACGAGATGCTGGAGGAATTCTCCTATCTCGGTGAGGAAAAGGCACGGGAGGTAGTCATTACCAACCCCAATATGATCGCTGATATGGTCGGTGAGGTACGTCCGATCCCCAAAGGAACCTATACTCCCAGTATCGAGGGAGCAGAGGAAGATCTTGAAAGAGAATGCTATAAGTACTCTGAGGAGATTTACGGTTCACCTCTGCCGGATATCGTAAAGGACAGACTCGACAGAGAGCTCACATCAATTATAAAGAACGGCTTTGCCGTTCTGTACATGATCGCGCGAAAGCTGGTTAAATACAGCGAGGAGCAGGGCTATCTCGTTGGATCGCGAGGCTCGGTAGGTTCATCTTACGTTGCCTTTGCCGGCGGTATATCAGAGGTTAATCCTCTTCCTCCCCACTACGTTTGCAGAAAGTGCAAATACAGCGATTTTTCAAACGAAGGCGGTTACGGCTCCGGCTTTGACTATCCCGATAAATACTGTCCCAATTGCGGAGAGCTTATGTACTCTGACGGACATGATATCCCCTTTGAGACCTTCCTTGGCTTCTACGGTGATAAATCTCCCGATATCGACCTTAACTTCTCCGGAGAGGTTCAGGCTAAGGTACACAGATATACCGGTGATCTTTTCGGAAAGGAGAACGTGTTCAGAGCAGGTACTCTCGGAACACTTGCGGACAAAACAGCATACGGCTTTGTAAACAAGTACATCGAGAGCAAGGAGATCTCTCTCGGTAAAGCGGAAATAAGTCGTATAATATCCCGATGCGTGGGTGTAAAGCGTACTACCGGACAGCATCCCGGTGGTATCATCGTTATACCGAAGGAGTACGAGATATACGATTTTACTCCGGTTCAGCACCCGGCTGACGACCCCAATTCAGATACGATAACCACACATTTTGCCTTTAGTTATCTCCACGATACGATACTGAAGCTTGACGAGCTCGGCCACGATGTGCCCACCAAGTATAAGGCTATCGAGCGGTTTACAAACACCAGCGTAATGGACGTTAAGATGAACGATCCTGACGTTTATAAGCTGTTCACCGGAACTGAGGCTCTTGGCATCAAATCCTCAGATCTTTTCGACAGTGAGACCGGAACTCTCGGTATTCCTGAGCTTGGTACCAGCTTTGTTAAGCCCGTTCTTATGGCTTCACACCCTAAGAGCTTTGCCGATCTTCTTCAGGTGTCCGGCCTGACTCACGGAGAGGGCGTTTGGCTCGGTAATGCAAAGGATCTTATCGACCAGGGTATATGCGACCTGGGTCATGTTATCGGTACCCGTGACGGTATAATGCTTGACCTTATAAACTACGGTCTTGATAACAGTATGTCCTTCAAGATAATGGAGATGGTCAGAAAGAACAAAAAGGGTAAACCCATACCCGATGATATGATGGCGGCAATGCGTGAGCACAATGTTCCGGAATGGTATATTGACTCTTTGCAAAAGATCCGTTACATGTTCCCCAAGGCCCACGCAGCGGCATACGTAATGAGTGCGATCAGAATTGCGTGGTATAAAGTACACATGCCCCTTGAGTTTTATGCGGCCTTCTTTACTGCGGCGCCGGGCGAATTTGATGCAGAGATCGTATCCGGCGGCAAAAAGACTGTACGTGCAAAGCTTGAGGAGATAAAAAATAAAGGAATGGACGCTTCACAGAAGGAAAATGCAATGTATGCGACCCTTCAGCTTGTCGAAGAGGCTCTCGCAAGAGGTATAAAGTTCCTTCCTGTTGATCTTTATAAATCCGACTCGTTTTCTTTTCTGCCCGAGGACGGGGCTATCCGTATGCCGTTTTCCGCACTTAACGGAATCGGTGAAAATGCGGCAAAGAGCCTTGTTGCGGTAAGGGAAGAAGGAGAGATAATTTCCAGAGAGGAGCTTCAGCAGCGCTCAAAGGTTACCAAGAGCGTAATGGAGATCCTTGCCGCAAACGGAGTTCTTGATGGTTTGTCACAGACAAATCAGCTTAGAATGTTCTGATTTTGTATGTATTTACATTGACAAAATTGCTTTAATATGATAACATATTAAAGTGATAAAGCAAACTGAGGAGTTTTTTGAAATGTATAAGCTAAAGATAAACATTCCTGACGGAATGAGAGATATGATATATGATGAGGCCGTGCTTGAAAGTGAGATCACGGAAAAGCTGGAATCTGTGTATAAAAATGAAGGCTTTGCCAAGGTGACTACACCTATCCTTGAGTATTATGATGCCTTTAATTTTGTCGGACAGCCCCTTCCTCAGGAAAATATGTACAAGCTTACCGACAATGCAGGCAGACTCCTTGTTCTCAGACCTGACTGCACTACTCCCATAGCAAGAGTTGCGGCAACCAAGCTCAAGGATATGCCTCTGCCGATCAAGCTTTCCTACAGCCAGAACGTATACCGCATAAATCTCGGTTATTCAGGAAAAAGAAATGAGATCATGCAGAGCGGCGTTGAGCTTATAGGACTTGACGGTATCAAGAGCGATATAATTTGTATTACCACCGCGATCAAGGCTCTTGAAGCGCTTGGTGCTGACTTTAAGATAGAGATCGGTCATGTAGAGTTTTATAATTCTCTTATCGCCGAGCTCGATATGACAGATGAAGAGAGAGCGATCGTACGTGATTATGTAGACAATAAGAATGCGGTTTCTCTTGGATTTATCGGTGATAATGCGGGAATTGAACGTATAATGCAGATACCGCTTCTCTTTGGCGGAAAAGAGGTATTTGACCGTGCCGCAAAGATTGCAGGCAACAATACCGGCGCGCTTGGTGCTCTTGAAAAGGTTAAGCGAACCTACGCACTTCTTGAGGGCGCAGGTTACGGCGACAGGGTACTCATTGATCTCGGGATAGTTCACAAGCTTGATTACTATACCGGTATCGTTTTCCGCGGATTTATCGAGGGTGCGGGTGAGCCTGTACTCAGCGGCGGCCGTTATGATAATCTTGTCGGTAATTTCGGTTTTGACGTTCCTTCTGTCGGTTTTGCGATAAACGTCGGAGCGGTTTCCGATACCCTTTATAAGAGCGGATACAGAGCAGGAGATTGCGGCGTAAAAACCGCAGTTATCTACTGCGAGAGTGAGGATATTGCGGCGGCATATGCAAAGAGAAGAGAGCTTTGCGCAGCAGGCTACAGTGTTGAGCTGTCATGCTTTGATACCGTAGCTGAGACACGGATAAACGCCGTGGGCAGAGGGATAGATACTATGTTTATAATTGACGGCGACAAATGCGAAAGCGAGGATTTGAAATGATACGTATCGCTTTAACAAAGGGGCGGATCGAGGAAAAGACTCTCGGAATTCTTGAGAGAGCCGGTTATGACTGTTCCGATATAAGAAACAAGGGCAGAAAGCTTCTTCTGTCTATTGGCGATGACATTGAAGTGGTGCTTTCAAAGTCCGCCGACGTAATCACGTATATAGAGCACGGTGTCTGCGATATCGGTATCGTAGGTGAGGACACCATAATGGAGCATGGCAAGACCTTTTACGAGCTCCTTGATCTGGGATTTGGCAAGTGCCGTTTTGCCTTGGCGGGAATAAAGGGCAAGAATTTCTATGACGGCTATTCACATAAGGTCATTGCAAGTAAATATCCCACGGTTACAAAAAATTATTTTAACAGCAGAGGCATTGACGTAGAGGTGGTTAAAATAGAGGGCTCGGTTGAGCTTGCGCCCCTTCTCGGGCTTGCCGATGCTATAGTGGATATCGTGGAAACAGGATCTACTCTTAAGGAAAACGGTCTTGAGGTATATGAGGAGATAGCCAATGTCTCCGCAAGGCTTATCGTAAACGTTGCGTCTATAAAGCTTAAGCGTGCTGAGATAAGTGAATTTATTGACAGAATTTCCGCGCAGATAGAAAAATAATTAGGAGATCACGATGCTTAAAGTATATACAAAGGCAAATTCGGAGGAGCTTCTCGGAAAGCTCCGTGACCGTGCAGAGAATATATCTCCCGAGATAATGAACAGCGTTTCCGCAATACTTGACGATGTTCGTAAAAACGGAGATGAGGCGGTAAAGCGCTATACTGAAAAGTTTGACGGAGTAAAAACAGATGATTTTTATCTTTCCGACTCAGAAAAAGAAAGATACATATCTCTTGTACCTGATGAGCTTAAGAGAACTATAGAGCGTTCCGCTGAGAATATAGCCGCATTCTCTGCAATGCAGAAAAGGCAGGGCAACAGTATAAGGGGAGACGGTAAGCTTATGGGTGAGCGTATTATTCCTCTCAGCCGTGTCGGTATTTATGTGCCCGGCGGTACAGCGGCATATCCCTCATCCGTTCTCATGAATGCTATCCCCGCAAGAACCGCAGGTGTAGGTGAGATCGTTATGGTCACTCCTCCCAAGGCAGGCGGGATCAATCCCGCAGTAATATATGCCGCTCAGGTTGCCGGAGTTGACAAGATACTTACCGTTGGCGGTGCACAGGCTGTGGCGGCTCTTGCGTACGGCACAGAGAGCATACCGAGAGTTGACAAGATAGTAGGCCCCGGCAATATTTTCGTCGCTATGGCGAAAAAATTGGTGTTTGGCGCTGTTGATATCGATATGATCGCCGGCCCCAGCGAGATTCTGATAGTTGCTGACAAAACCGCAGAGCCGAAATTTGTTGCGGCAGATCTTCTTTCCCAGGCGGAGCATGACAGAATGGCGGCATCTATTCTGGTTACTGACAGCGGAGAACTTGTAGAAAATGTACAGGCAGAGCTTGAAGCGCAGCTTAAGGTTCTCCCACGTACTGAGATCGCCGGTGCATCTGTTGATAATTACGGTTCAGCGGTAATTCTTGACTCTGTAGAAGAGTGTATCGACTTTTCAAACGAGGTCGCTCCGGAGCATCTTGAGCTTGCGGTCGCCGAGCCGTTGTCAGTGCTTGAGAGAGTTAAGAACGCAGGCTCTGTATTCCTTGGGGAGTACACTCCCGAGCCTCTCGGTGACTATTTTGCCGGTCCTAATCACGTGCTTCCCACCAACGGTACAGCGAGATTTGCATCTCCCTTGTCAGTTGATACCTTTGTGAAAAAATCTCAGTTCCTTTGCTACTCAAGAGAAGCTCTTATGTCAGTGAAGGATGACGTAATACGCTTTGCTGAGTCCGAGGGACTCGGTGCTCATGCAAATTCAGTCAGAATAAGGTTTAAAGATGAATAAATACATACCGGAAAAAATTGCAAAGCTTGATGAATATATTCCCGACAACGGCAAATACGATATCCGTGTCGATGCAAATGAAAGTCCTTTTCTTCCGTCTGAGGCGATGAAAAAGGATATGGAGAATGCATTCTCCGGTCTCGCGTTCAACCGCTATCCCGACTCTGAGGCATCATGTGTTAAGCGTGCATTTGCCGAGGTATACGGCCTTGATGCAGACTGCGTAGTTGCGGGCAACGGCTCTGATGAGCTGATATCGGTAATTGCCGCCACATTTCTCTCACCGGGCGATAAGGTGCTGGTGGTGCTTCCCGATTTTTCAATGTATGAGTTTTACTCCAAGATCAGCGGCGCAGAGGTAGTAAGATACGAAAAGCACAGTGACTTTTCGGTTGATTTCGACGATATAAGCCGCGTGGTAGCAAAAGAGAATATAAAAATGGTTATATTCTCAAACCCCTGTAATCCTACCGGACGTGCCTACGACAGAGAGACTATAGACAGATTTCTCGATACCGCCGACACACTTATTGTTGTGGATGAGGCATATATGGAGTTTTGTACCGCAGATGCTTCCGTACTCGGGGAATATAAAAGCAGAGATAATCTGATAGTCCTTAAAACTCTCTCAAAGGCTTTCGGCCTTGCGGCTATGCGTTGCGGTTTTGCTGTTAGTAACCGTGAGCTTATAACTGCTATAAAAAAGGTCAAGAGTCCGTATAACGTAAACTCAGCCACCCAGGCAGTTGCCGCTGCCGTTCTTTCGCATGTTGATGAGATAAAGGAAAATACCTCTGCTATGGTCAGAGAAAGACAGCGAATGGAGAAGGAGCTTACAGCTCTTTCCGAAAAATACTCCTTTAAGGTATACCGCAGTGACACAAATTTTGTGTTTATGCATATAGGCGTGAAGAGCCGAGAGATATATTCTTACCTTGCAGACAGATCAGTCAAGATTCGTCTTATGGGCGAGTATCTCAGAATAACCGCATCTTATCCTGAAGAGACTGACCGTGTTATGAGTGCGCTCAGAGCTGCGTTCAGCGCAGTATACGGCAGATAAGGAGAATACAAATGAAAGAAGCATTTATTGAAAGAAATACTAAAGAGACTCAGATAAAAATGACCCTCAGGACCGGCTCTGCAGTCGGAGGGCTGAAGGGAAGCACCGGTGTCGGATGTTTTGACCACATGCTTAATTCCTTCTGCGTTCACGGCTCATTTGAAATAGAGCTTGATATGAAGGGGGATCTTTTCGTTGACTCTCATCATACTGTGGAGGACGTTGGTATCGTTCTCGGAAAGCTGTTTGCTGAGATAGCGGGTGACAAAAAGGGAATTGCCAGATTCGGTCAGTCGTATGTACCGATGGATGAGAGCCTTGCGCTGGCGGTGATCGACTTCTGCGGCAGGCCCTTCCTTGTATTCAATGCAGAGTTTTCTTCTCCCTTTGTAGGCAGTTATGATACCCAGCTTACTCTGGAGTTCTTCCGTGCTCTCGCATTCAATATGGGTGCAACCCTCCACATAAACCTTATGTACGGTTCAAACGATCACCACAAGACAGAGGCTATCTTCAAGGCTGTGGCAAGATCAATATCCGCTTCTCTATGTGAGACTGGCGGAGCAATTCTTTCAGCTAAAGGGAGTCTTTGATGAAAACAGTAGGTATAATCGATTACGGAATGGGAAATCTTCACAGCGTTCTTAACGCTTGTGAATTTCTCGGTATAAACGCTTTTTGTTCAGGTGATGCAGAAAAGCTGGGAGAGGCTGACGGACTCATCCTTCCCGGTGTCGGTGCATTTCCGGATGCTATGGCGTGCCTTGAAAATACAGGTCTTGACGTTTTCATCAAGGAATACGTTAAGGAAAAACCGCTTCTCGGTATTTGTCTCGGTATGCAGCTGCTTTTTGACAGCAGCTGCGAGGTGCGTGAATGTAAGGGCCTCGGACTTATCCCCGGAAAGGTCATTAAACTAACCGCCTGCGAGAGAGGCAGGGAGTATAAGATCCCGCATATGGGTTGGAATTCTCTGAACATTCTGAAGTCCGATTCTCCGATTATGAAGGGTCAGCCGGATAGTCCTTTCGTATATTTTGTTCACTCATTCAAGGCACTGCCGGATGACAGAAACGATATAATCGCCGTTAGTGATTACGGTGAGGAGGTTTGTGCCGCCGTGGGACGCGGCAAAGTATTCGGCACTCAGTTCCATCCCGAAAAAAGTGAAAAAACAGGCCTCTCTATGATATCTGCTTTTTGCGATATTATATAGGGGGAAAGGTGATAAAATGCTTATTTTACCCGCAATAGACATTCTTGGCGGTCAGTGTGTCCGTCTTGTAAAGGGAGAATACGG
>JAFQUL010000180.1 GCA_017408535.1 Clostridia bacterium | reverse complement strand
GAGATTTGCTGATCCTGATAAGCTTAAGTATTGGCTTCCCGTTGACTGGTATAACGGCGGTATGGAGCATGTTACCCGCCATATGATCTATTCCCGCTTCTGGCATCATTTCCTTTATGATCTCGGCGAAGTGCCTTGTTCTGAGCCTTATGCAAAGAGAACTGCACAGGGTCTTATTCTCGGCCCTGACGGAGATAAGATGTCAAAATCCAAGGGTAACGTAGTAGACCCCAACGATGTAGTTGACGCATACGGAGCTGACGTTCTCAGAGTTTACGTTCTCTTTATGGGTGATTACGAGAGTGCAACACCCTGGAATGACAGCAGTATGAGAGGCTGTAAGAGATTCCTTGACAGAGTTGTTAGCCTTTGCGATATAGCAGAGGGTGAGGGTGTAACTCCCGAGCTTGAATCCGCATTCCACAAGACTATCAAGAAGGTATCAAATGATATCGAGAATATGAAATTCAACACCGCTATTGCGGCTATGATGAGTCTTGTGAACGATATTTTTGCAGTAGGCAAGATCACAAAAGACGAGCTTGCTACTCTCGTATCTCTTCTTTGTCCCTTTGCACCTCACCTTTCTGAGGAGGTCTGGGAACAGCTTGGTCATACCGAGCTTCTTTCTCTCGGTCAGTGGCCTACATACGATGAGGCTCTCACTGTATCCAACACCGTTGAGTATGCTATCCAGGTCAACGGCAAACTCAAGTCTACTATCGTGCTTCCTGCTGATGTAGATAAGGATACAGCTATTAAGAGTGCACTTCTTGACGAGAAGGTTGCTCCCGCAGTTGAAGGCAAGCAGATCGTTAAGGAGATCTTCGTTCCTGGTAAGATAATCAATGTAGTTGTAAAGTAATTATTTGCAAAAAAAGTTTTTATAATAATCAAAATTATCTTGACAATCATGATAATTTGAGATATAATAATCAGAGAGATTTCGTGTCTCCTGTTGCACAAGCGGAGGGAGGGATACAGAATGGCAGAAATCAAAGTCAAGGAAAATGAAACTCTTGACAGTGCTCTTAGACGTTTTAAGCGTCAGTGCGCAAGATCCGGTGTCCTTACCGAGCTTCGCAAGAGAGAGCATTATGAAAAGCCCAGCGTAAAGCGTAAGAAGAAGTCTGAGGCTGCGAGAAAGCGCAAGTATAAGTAATTTTGTTGCGGTTTCAAAAATAAAAAATATTGTTTTTTTACAGCACCTTAGATGGGGTGCTGTTTTTTTTCTAAACAAAAGGTGACGGATAAAGAAACTTAAGTCCTTTATCCGTCACCTTTTTATCTTTTATGATTGTACTTAGTTGTTTGCGTATTTTTTGTAGAGAGTGTTTTTGAATACTTCGGATATCTGTACCATACCCTCAACGTTGGGGTGGATTCCGTCTGATGCAAAAAATGCATAGTCATCGCAGGTTACACTACATTCGTTAAAAAGGTCCACAACAGTACAGCCGTATTCATCAGCAAGACTTCTGAGCTTTTCTATGTACGGAGTAAGCAGTTCAGCGTTTCCGACTATACCGCGGAAATTATACTGATAGTATGTACACATGAAGATATCCGCATCGGGATAGCATTCTTTAATTTTAATTAACATATTTTCGTAACCTTCATGGTACTGTTCAGGTGTTTTTTTTGCCCAGTTAATATCATTAAAGCCCAGGAGAATTGCAATGATGTCCGGCTTCTCGCCTGCATTGTCACCGGTGTTGTCGTGAAGCTGCTCGCATCTTGTCTGTCCGCCACCAAGTATATGGTCGCCGGAGCTTGAATTGTTTACGAGAAGTCTCATGTTTGTGTCGTTTACTGCCTTCATCCACCAGTTAAGATCGGCGGAGTATATGCGGTGCTTTTCACCGTCGTATTCATCTGCGTTTTCGCGTATCGTGTCGTTGGAGAAATCTGCGGCATTTCCGTTAGAATACCCTATGTAGGAACTTACGCTGTCGCCGAGAACGGACAGTGTTTTACCACCAATGACTTCCTTTAGAATTTCGTCACGCTTACATTCCTCGTTAAGCTTTTCGATGTACTCGAGATGTTCTTCCTTTGTTATTACAGTTCTGTAATAAATATCGAACAGCATACATCCCTTGGATTCGTCTCCCGAGGACTTAATATATTTTTGCTCTGGATAAAGGCCGTTTATTGTAACGGCAAAGTTTACTGTGTCATCGGGAGATCCGAATGCGAGAGTCTCGTCCTCTGCTACTGTGATATCGAGATGAGAAACATCTGCGTAATACCAGTAGTTGATTTCTGTACCTCCGAGATTAGGGTAACTTAACTCGATTTTATATTCTGCTACGCAGTTTTCGGCAAAATCAGATGTAACGGTATTTTTGATCTTATAAATTGAAACGAAATGTGTTTCATCGATACTGTCAAGCTTCTTTACGGGTATTCTGACAGCTGTTACCTTCTTACCAGCAAAAACATTTATATCTGAATAAATACATGGCAGCTCAGCATCCGGTACGGCTTTCTTTTGAGAAATATAAAGGCCGGACATTTCCCAGGAGTCACTGCTAAACAATCTTTCCTCACCGTGGTATTCGACGTCAGCTGTAAAATTAAGCTTTTTTTCACTGATTACAATATCTCCGGTAACATTATCGTTCAGAACGGAGAAAACAGCTCCATTGTCGGAGTAAAGAAGGGAAATGTCTCCTCCGATATAGAGAGTTTCGCTTTTCAGCAGTTCAAGTCCCAGTTCTATTTTATTTTCACCTGCTGTAACAGGAAACTCCTTTACGTCTCTTATATGTACAGCACTTGACAGCATAAATCCCGGTATCATTTTTACGTCGGTAAAAGCACCGACCTTGATAACACCATCTTTTTCTGCGGTGACTGTTATTGATTTAACGGTTGAGCTTCCAAGAGAGGTAACTCCGGCATATTCCTTGTAATCGGGAAGCAGAACGATACCGCTTTTGTCTCCGTCAAGCACCAGATACTCATCAGAGGACTCAGTAATATCGTTGCCCGTGTCAGGAGTGTCTGCTCCTGCGCAAGATGCAATGAAGCAAATGCACAGCATCATGCAAATAAATAAAATGGCCTTTTTCATAAAGTGATTCTCCTTTGTGGTTGTTTTATATCAACGGCTGAAGAAGTACATACTTTTTCCGTCGCTTTTATACTCGTATGGAGTAATTCCAAATACGTTTTTTGGTATGTTTGAAGAGATAAACTGATCCGGACTGCCGTGGAATACAGATCTGCCTCCGTCAATCACAGAGATCGAGTCTGCAATACTGACGGCATCGGTAATATCGTGAAGAATAAGAAGAATTGCTTTCCCTTCTTTTTTCAGCTCTGACAGTTCATCAAAAATTTTTGCCTTATGCTTTTCATCAAGGCTTGAGGAGGGTTCATCAAGCAGTAAGTTATCTGTGTTCTGCGTCAGAAGCATTGCGAAATATGCAAGCTGTTTTTCACCGCCTGACAAAACCGAAACGGGAGTATCTGAAAATTCGGTAAGTGACATTCGGTCTATAGCACTGAGAACCGCTTTTTTGTCCCTATCTGACAGGATTCCGAATGAACCGATATATGGACTCCTGCCGTATGAAACGAGCTCAGAAACGGTAATTTGCGGCGCAGCGAGGGATTGGGGCATATAAGATAGCACAGCGGCGCGTTCCGCTTGACTGTAATCAGCGGTATCTTTACCGTTTATAAGAATGTTACCGCTTGAAAATTCTTTCTTGCTTATAATACCTGCAATACAGCGCATCAAAGAAGTCTTTCCGCTACCGTTGGGACCGATAATGACGGTTATTTCGCCGTTGTTTGCTGTGAGATCAATGTCAGACAGAATATGCTTCTTTTTGACAGAGTAGCATAGAGAATTGCATTTGATCATTTCTCGATACCTCCTTTTTGTCTGATGAGCAGGAACAGAAAAAAGGGTGCACCGAGTGAGGAAAGAAATATACCGCAGGGAATTTCTCCCGGGGGAAATGCTGTTCTACCCAGAATATCTGAAAGTGTAACAAGAATACCGCCGATTATAGCTGACAGAGGTACCAGAATACGGTTATCGTGTCCTGCTATTCTTCGTGTAATGTGTGGTACTATAAGTCCAACGAATCCGATCAGCCCCGCAAAAGACACCGCTATGGCAGAAAGGGCTGCGGCAATTATTATTGAGACCAAGCGCAACAGCTTTGTGTTTACTCCCAAAGATATAGCTGACTCATCCCCGAGATATAGAAGATTCAGCTTTGGCGAAATGAGAAAGGATATAAGTACCAGGATAATAACGGGCAGGATGACAGGCAGTATATCTTCAAAATAAACTCCGCTGAGTCCGCCTACCGAAAATGCGGTATAAGAGGGAAGTGCATCGGGAAACCGCAAGGAAAGAAAAGATATTCCCGCACCGAAAAATGCGCTGACTGCAACTCCCGAAAGAACGACCCCGGTTTTTGAAAAGCTGCTTTTATATCCGGATGAGATCCCTATCACAAGCATAGCGGCAGTGACCGCACCTAAGAAAGCCAAGTACGGCAGAGCAAAATGTGCTTTGGGGAAAAAGCAGGTAAGTGCAAGGACAGCAAAACCTGCACCGGAATTTATGCCAATTATATTGGGGGCACAAAGATCGTTCGCTGTTACTGTTTGAAGCAGTAGACCGGATACGGCAAGTGCTCCCCCACATATTACTCCACCTAGTGTTCTGGGAACACGCAAAGAGCGTACTATTACAGCACTGTTACCTTTCCCAAAAAGTCCGTTTATTACTTCTCCCGGGGAAATGTTAACACTTCCGAGAAATACCGATGCCCCAAACACGGCGAGCAGTATTATAAAAGATAACAAAAATAATGCGGTGATCCTTGCTTTTGCGTTCTTTAAGCTGAACATTTATGTATCTTACTCCGCACAAATGATTTTAATGAGATATTCATATGCATCCGCCCATAAGGAATTGGGTTTATAGTGGAAAAGCTCTTTAGGAAGAAAAACGACCTTTCCTTCTTTTACGGCGTGCAGCTCGCTCCATCCGTCCTTTTCAAACAGTGAGTCTACATAGCTTTTGGTTGCTTCTTCATCGCCCATAACTGAGATAAAGATATATTCCGGGTCACTTTTGATGATCTCTTCCAGACTCAGACTGTCATAAAGAAGGGGGGCTGAATCTGCAATATTGTGCATCCCAAGTTCCTCAAGCATTGCGCAGGCGAAGTGATCTTCTGCCTTTTTTGCCTTTGTGGAACGGGCTGAGCTGCCTGCACGGATGAATAGCATATTCCTGTCAAACAAGTCCGGATTCTCAGAAGCTGTTTTCAGGAGACTGTCTATTTTGTGTTTTATGTCTGTACCCAGCTGTTCATAGCGCATAGGTGTACCGCATATATCGGTAAAAATCTTAAACACCTCAAGGTAATCTCCAAAGGAATCCACCTTGAAAAGTGCAGAGGGAATACCTAGGCTGTCAATAAAACCGCATACCTCTGACTGAATTCCGTAATCAGCCGTGCCTATTACCAGGTCAACTTCCGATGCGACAAGAAGTTCGGTATTTATGGTCGTATGACCGCTGCCGGTGTCGACAATAACAGTGTCTTCATCGGCAAAGCCACGTTTGATACTGTCACCGACTGTAACTGATATTTTACCGCCTGCATCCGTCCACATTTGTGCGTAGGACGAGAAAAGGATAGCTACCTTTTCCGGCTTTGACTTAAGTTTTACCGTTTTTTCAGTGCTGTCGGTAAACTGATAGTAATACTGATCGTCAGCTTGATACTGCTTTGCCGGCGAGCATGAGATCAATAAAAATGCAAGAGAGATAAGAACAAGTAAGAGAGAACACTTGTTTTTCATTTCACTGTAGAACGGCTTCTTCAATCTTATCAAAGCCTATCCTTGAGATCGTATCTGCAAATCTTTCGCCGGAGATACCGTTATCGCGGTAGAATAAAATTATCTTCTCGATCACCGAGAGTACCTCATCCTCAGACATGAAAATTTTACTCATAGGACGACCCTGGGCAACCTTTTTGCCCCATCTTCCTCCGATCATTATTCTGTATCCAACAGTAAAATCATCAAAAGCACCGAAGGGACATTTTCCTATGCATCTGCCGCAGTTGTTGCATATAGATTTATCAATTACTGCCGTGCCGTCACTGAGAGTTACTGCCTTCATGGGACAGCTTTTTTCTATCTGGCAAACCTTACAGCCGCGGCATTTCTCGGCGTCAAAAGACGGGATCTTCTGTCCCGTAATACCAAGATCGTTAAGATCGGGTTTTACACAGTTGTTGGGACATCCTCCAACAGCTATTTTGAATTTGTGCGGCAAAACTACATCGTGATAACCCTTATAAAAGGTGTAATGTATTTTCTCACTGAGAGAAAATGTATCTATAAGTCCGTACTGGCAAGTAGTACCCTTACATGATACGATCGGACGTACTTTGGGACCTGTTCCGCCGCTTTCGAGTCCGTTATCTTTAAGAAAAGCAAAAAGTGCCTCGAGATTTCTGTGGGATACACCCTGTATTTCGAGAGTCAGGCGGGAAGTCATTGCAACCTCGCCGGAGCCGAATCTGTCGGCTGCCTCGGCAATTGCTCTGTGCTCGGCTGTTGTGAGCTTTCCGTTTCTGGTTATAACTCTGACGTTAAACACATCGGGAAACCGTTTATCTCTGAGACATCCCAGTCCTTTAACACGTTTAATTTCCTCT
>JAFQUL010000179.1 GCA_017408535.1 Clostridia bacterium | reverse complement strand
TGGTCCGAGTGACTGGATTCGAACCAGCGGCCTCTTGGTCCCGAACCAAGCGCACTACCAAGCTGTGCCACACCCGGATGTATTGATACCTATGAATTATACCAAAATCAGCTGGCTTTGTCAAGGGTTTTAAGGAATTTGGATTATATCCTTTATTTTGCTTGATACACAAAAACATATATGCTATAATGAAACGAAATCTCATGCAAAGGAGAGAACCATGACATTCCGCGAAAGAGCAAAAGAACTTGTCGCTAAAATGACCCTCGAGGAAAAGATTTCGCAAATGTGCAGTGACGCACCGGCAATTGAGCGTCTCGGCGTTCCCGCTTACAACTGGTGGAACGAGTGTCTGCACGGGGTTGCCCGCCAGGGTACTGCAACGGTATTTCCCCAGGCTATCGGTATGGCCGCGAGCTTTGATACTGAGCTTATGTACCGTGTCGCTGTTGCCATTTCAGACGAGGCAAGAGCCAAATACAACGAGTTCAGAAAATTCGGATATACCCAGACATACCAGGGACTTACCTTCTGGTCCCCGAATATAAATATCTTCCGTGACCCCAGATGGGGCCGCGGTCACGAGACCTACGGAGAGGATCCCTATCTTACCGGCAGAATGGGAACAGCATTTGTAAAGGGGCTCCAGGGAGATGGCAAATACCGCAAGCTCGACGCTACCCTTAAGCATTTTGCGGTACACAGCGGTCCGGAGGGCTGCCGCCACGGCTTCGACGCTAAAATAAGCGAAAAGGATCTTTACGAAACATATCTTGCGGCGTTTAGATACTGTATTGAAAATGCTAAGCCCGCCGCTGTAATGGGTGCGTACAACAGTATAAACGGTAAAATCTGTTGCGGGAGCAAGGAGCTTCTCTCTGACATTTTAAGAGATGAGCTCGGTTTTGAAGGATACGTGGTATCCGACTGCGGTGCGGTAAGCGACATACACGGTGCTCACAGGGCAACAGCTTCTCCTGCGGAAAGTGCCGCTCTTGCGGTAAATAACGGCTGTCAGCTTGAGTGCGGAACCGACTTTCTCCATCTCGGCGAAGCGGTGGAACAAGGTCTTATTACAGAAGAGACTATTACCGAAGCGGTAGAGATACTGTTTGAGAGCAGATTCACCCTCGGAATGTTTGACGAGGATTGCGAGTACAACGATATCCCCTTTGACGTTGTCGACTGTGAAGAGCACAGAGCTCTTAATCGCCGTATTGCCGCAAAAAGCTGTATACTGCTGAAAAACAACGGTATTCTTCCCCTTAAGGAAAATATGACGGTAGCCGTCATCGGTCCTGCCGCAGATGATAAATCAGTGCTGCTCGGGAACTACAACGGTACTCCCGCCAGATACTCTACCCTGCTCCACGGCATCCAGGACGGGTCTGACAACAGGGTTATCTACGCAAAAGGTTGCGATTACATCGGTTACGATATTGATCCCTGGGATGAGCGTCCTCTTAACGAAGCAATTATTGCCGCAAAGAAGGCTGACGTAGTCATTCTGTGCGTAGGTCTTAATCCCTCACTTGAAGGTGAAGAAAACGGAGTATTTACCACCGATATATCAAACGGCGACAAGACCACCCTTGCATTATCAAAGATCCAGAGAGAGCTTGCAGAGGAAATCACCCGTGTCGGTAAGCCGGTGGTCTACGTGAACGTAAGCGGCAGCTGTCTCGATCTGAGCTTTGCAAAGGAGCACGCCGATGCGGTCATACAGTGCTTCTACCCGGGTGCAGAGGGAGGCAACGCTCTTGCTGACATTATTTTCGGCAAGGTATCTCCCTGTGGACGTCTGCCGGTTACCTTCTACCGTTCTGTTGACGATCTGCCCCCATTTGAGGACTACAGCATGGATAACCGCACCTACAAATTCTTTGGCGGAGAGACTGTCTACGAGTTCGGATACGGACTGACTTACTCGGAAATAGAAGAGAAAAAGATAGATGAAAACACCTATGAGCTTACAAATAAAGGTGAATACGATACAGACTATTCTCTTCTGAAATTTGAATATATACCTCACAAGAGTCTTTGCGACTTTAAGACCGTACACCTGAAAAAAGGTGAAACCGTCACGGTAAAATTTGAATAATTTAAAATATAAAAAAGCAGGCTGACGCCTACTTTTTTTACTTTTCCGTTTCCTCCTGAGCTTTTCTTTTAAGCTCATTCAGCAGTCTCGGGTAGAGCTGGCAGGACATACCGCCGTCAAGTACAAGCTCTGTGCCGGTTATAGTCTTTGACATATCGGTTGCAAAGAACCATACTGCGTTGGCTATATCCTCAAAATCGGAAATATCGCCTATGGGAGTGAGGGCACCGTTAACTATCTGCTTATTACCCATAGCGCGCCAGCGCTCTGTCTTGATGGTGCCGGGCAGTACCGCGTTACAACGGATACCGAAGGGGCCGAGGTCCACGGCCAGCGCACGGACGAGAGCATTGATGCCGCCTTTGGAAGCGCTGTATGCCGCTCTGCCGGGAATTGCACGGTAGGAGGTATTTGAGCTGATAAATACCACAGAGCCCTTTCCCGCTTCACGCATACGGACAGCCGCCTGTCGGACTATCATAAAATTCCACACCAGATTTGTTTCAAATACCTTTTGGAAATCCTCTATATCCACCGTCCAGAAATCCTGGCCTGCGGCGGGATCTTTAGGGTCAAAGCCCATATTGGCGGCATTGAGGACTACACATTCTACAAATCTGCCGGTGCTGTCGATATCACTGAATATATCCTTCACCTGCTGCTCGTTTCTGATATCGCATTCATATCCCTTTGAAAAGACACCGTAGGTTTTTGAAAGTGTCTCAGCGGAACGCTCTGCCGCCTCTCCGTTACGGCTGGTTATAAACACGTCAACACCGTTTTTAGCAAAATGCTCGGCAATGCCGTATCCGGTACCTGACTGCGCTCCGGTTATAAAAACAGCCTTCTTCATTCGGCATCTCCTCCTATCTCAAAATACTCTGTGTTTTCAATACCTGTATTATGGTTTTCTACGATAAGCACCTTGGCATCCTTTCGGAGGAGGATATTGTGATACGCACCAGCCTTGACGTTGTATATCTTCCCTGCCTCAAGCTCGGTCTCCTTAAGCTCCTTGCCTATAACAAGGCTTGCCTTGCCGGAAAGAAGCACGAAAACCTCGTCTGTTAAGGTGTGCCGCTCTATTCGTCTGTACTTATCCTTATCGAATCTCTCGCTGTAATTTGCAATAGCAACACGCCAGCCGCTGTAATTCATGGTAGGCTCGTAGCCGTCACCTGTGTATGAATAAATTTCCAATTCTTTATCGCTTCTCTCAAGCATGCTCCCATCCTCCATCAGAAATAAAACTCTGTCTTTGCAGGTCTGATATCTGTCAGCGCACCGGTATAGTGACGGAGATTGTGAGGGGTGTAGGGGTGCTCGAGACATGCCTCCTCATTGATCTCAATACCGAGTCCGGGCTTATCGGGTATTGTGATATAGCCGTCCTTATATTCAAGCCGCTCGTTTGTCACATCCTTACGCCATTCAACGTCGCTGTACATTATCTCAAGAATTGAGAAATTGGGACAGCAGGCCGCAAGCTGAAGAGTTGCGGCATTTGCAACGGGTCCGGAGGGATTATGGGGAGCAAACGGTATGTAATATGCCTCTGCCAGGGCGGCAATCTTTTTAAGCTCCATTATTCCGCCGGCGTGAGAAACGTCAGGCTGGATATAATCTGCGACCCGCATTTCAAAGAGATCCTTATATGACTTGAGGGTATAAAGTCGCTCACCGGCAGAAATAGCCACGGGTGATTTATCCCTTACTGCCTTAAGTGCTTCGAGGTTGTCGGGAGGTGTAGGCTCCTCAAAGAGCATAGGGCTGAACTGCTCAAGCTCCTTTGCTATCCTGATACCGGTGGGAACGTTAAATCTTCCGTGTCCCTCAATAAGCAGGTCTACCTCGTTTCCCACAGCTTCTCTTACAGCGGCGATACACTCAAGCGCAGTGTTAAGATCTTTGTTTGAAAGCTCAAGATAAGACTTACCGAAGGGATCCCACTTCATAGCAGTAACACCGCGCTGAACTGCGATCTTTGCTTTTTCACCAAATTCCTTCGGGGTCTTAGCTCCCGCAAACCAGCCGTTTACGTATATGCGTACCTTGTCATTAACACGGCCGCCCAGAAGCTGGTATACCGGAACACCGAGATGCTTTCCGAGAATATCCCAGAGTGCCATCTCAACGGCGGAAAGTGCAGACATAAGCACCGCACCGCCCCGCCAATAGGCATCCCTGTAAATATCGTGAAAATGCTTTTCTATATCAAGGGGGTTTTTGCCGACAAGATACTCTCTGATGTGCTCAACCGCACCTACAAGAGCCTTTTCCTTATATTCGAGAGTAGCCTCACCCACTCCGTCGATACCTTCATCTGTGTAGACCTTTACAAACACCCAGTTGGTGCGGAAGCAGTCTACGGTAAATGTCTTAACGTCTGTAACCTTCATTCTGTTATTCTCTCTTTCTACAGTACTATTTCCTGATATATCCTCGGGACAGTCTTTCCCTCACAGTCAAACCCGTCCGCTGTCATACAGTCAAACATTCCGGTATGGATCGGCACTGTCCGCTCTGCCGCTATCCGCTTTGCAAATCTTGAAGCATCTACCGCATTCATATTATTTCCCACACCGTTTATCGGAAGGAAAAGCGCGTAAATTTCGGTATTTCCCGTAATGCTGAGATCGTCAAAAATCTTCTCATTATAAAGAGTGTCTCCGGTAATATAATACCGTTTTCCGTCCCTGTCACGTATAACAACACCGATGGGAGTCGGGTCACTGTGTTCTGCCCTTACCGCAGTAAAGGTAATTCCCTTTTCTGTCCAGCTTGTCATACGGTTAAACATAACGTAGTTATTATTCCCGCCGATCCTCCGTACCTTTTCCCATACAGAGCGCGGCGCAAGCACGGTAATACCGCTGTCGGAGCTTATAAAACGAGACACCGTTTCCGGGTCAAAGTGATCGAGATGATCGTGGGTAAAGATCATTATATCCGGTCTGACAGAGAAAAAGTTCTCGTCAACCGGCACTCTGCGATAAGAAGCAGGGTTGACCTTTTCCACACTGTCTGACAGATATGGGTCCACCATAATTGTAAGCCCGTCTGTCCTGAAGATAAGACCGGCCTGCCCTAAAAATATTATTTTCATATTCATCACACCTATTGACACATTTACATTTTAATAGTATTATATATTTTACTGGATTAATAAAATTTTGTTACTGATTATATTAGAAATATTACTGTTAGAGGTAAGAAATGAAGCTACCTGAGATAGTATCTGCAGGCATATATAACTCGCAGATATCGGCAAAAAACCAAACTGTCAGCAAGAACAGAAAGACCACTATGTTTGAAATAGAACTTCCGGTGGAAGCAGGAGGAGTCTCTTATATAAACGATGCGGCAAAACCGATATCCCCCCATACCCTCATCTGTGTCAAGCCAGGAAGTATTCGGCACACAAAATTCCCATTCGAGTGCTACTACGTACACCTTATACTGAAGGACGGGTATTTATATGATACACTGAAGGAGCTTCCCGACTTTCTTGAAACGGATAAAGCCGACGTATACAGATCAATTTTTTTGAAGATCGTAAAATACTATGATACCCTTACTGCACGTGATGAGATAATACTGCAGAGCCTCTTGCTTGAGCTCATATATAATCTCAGCCGTGATGCGGAATCATTCAAAAGGACACAGAACGGCAGAGATACGGGTAAAGCAATTGTTGAAGAAGCAGTCAATTATATAAAAAACAACCTCACCGAGGATCTCAGTCTGAAAAATATCGCAAAAGCCATGTCGGTAAGCCATATACATTTCCATAACACCTTCAAGACGGCTGTCGGCAAGACTGTGCGGGAATATGTAGAGGAACAGCGGCTGAAAAAAGCTGTGGATCTTCTGGTGACGACCGATCTTACTCTGACAGAGATAGCATTTGAATGCGGGTTCTCATCTCAAAGCTATTTTAGTTACGTTTTCAAGCGCAGAATGAATAAGACTCCCCGTGAATACACCAGAGTACTCAACGGTAAATACGAAATATAATATCGTCGCAAGAAAAAGAAGCACCCTCATCGGGTGCTTCTCTATCAGTAATCGGTATATTAGAAGTTACTGTTGTACCACTCGTTAAGACGAGCCGCAAAGTGAGACTCGTCACCGGCGTTGGTAACAGAGTTGTACACACTCACATTACCCTGCCTATCCTGGAATCTGAGTATGTCGGTTACAATATTATAGGGGTTATCTTCACCGGTAGTCTTAGTAAGCTGGTCGTATGTTGCATTCTCAAGGGTTTCCCAAATCTCATCATAGAGAGTGGCGTTGGGAGCAAAGAGCGCTGCGTCCTTCTCACTGAAGCTGTAGCCAAGAATTGAGTATGTAGTAGAATCAAGGTTCTGCTGCTTACCGTATACCCATGCGTCCTTGGACATTCCCTCTTCGGGATAAGCTACGAAACTGTTACCGGTATGAAGAATATTCATTGAATAGTCATCGTTAAGACGTACCACCTCACCGTTTGCGTTAAGCTTATAGTGAAGTCCCTCTACACCGTACTGAAGCAGGTTTCTTACAGTAGAGTCGGTATTAAGGAGAGTAATGATCTCCATTGAACGGGAAACTTCCTTGTTGGTGTTATGGCCGTTAACGCAGAACATGCCGGCGTAAATATCGTCATTCAATGCAACGGGAACCTGAAGAACAGTTACGTAATACTTCTCTTCGTATGCAAGCTTATCTTCAAGAGAACCCTTTACAACAGCAGCAGCAAACTTATCGTCATTCTCGGGATCCTCAGAGAAATAACCCTTCTCTTCAAAGAGTCTCATAATGGAATAATAAGACTGGAAGGAGTTACTCTGAAACATAGTAATCGGTGAGGTTGCTTTTCCGAAAACGTTGGAACTGTTAACGTCAGCACCGTAGAAGGACTCATCGTCCGACCAACGGATAAAGTTAGGAGTATCTACTTCCTCGAGGAAAGGAGTGTACTCAGGCTCGGAAACCGCCATATCCTCAATAAACTCCACCGCATCAGCAAGAGTCTTGTATCCGGTGGTATCATAGTAGTACTTATCAGCAAGCTCCTTGTTTATAAGAAGCATGGTGTACTCGCCTATAGTATGATTGTTAAGTACTGCGACAGAAGAACCGCCGAGCTTAGCAGCTTCAATAAAGGTGGGATGGATAAAGTCAGCAAGCTTCTTGCTGGAGGAGCCGAGATCGTCGTCAAGGTACGCAAGTCTCTCATCCTCATAGAAATCCCAGAGATTATCTATACCGCTGAGGAAGAAGATATCGATCTGGTGCTCCTCAAGCTCGGGATAAACAGTCTCGGTAAATCCGAGTTCATTCATAACGGTAACGTCGCCGGTTACCTCAGGCTCAGTCTCAAGAGGAGGAAGAGTCTCGCCTCTCTTCTTAGCCTCTTTTTCTGCCTTCTTTCTGGACTCTTTAGCTTCTTCAGCTTCCTTGGCAGCTTTTTCCTGAGCGTCAAATCTCTCAGTCAGCTTTTCAAGATACTCATCCTCGGAAACGGCATCAATAACTATCCTGGTCTTGTACTTAGAACCGAATATACTGTTAAGCGCATCCTGAACGGCGGAAACAGCTTCTGCAGTGGTGGACTCGCCGGTGGGGATCATAAGATGGAGAGTAGTAGCAAGACGCTCTTCCTCGTCATCAAACCCGGTATCACCGTTATTACAGCCTGCCATCAGCAGTGAAGAAGCTACCATCAGCATACCGAGCAGCAGACAAATTATCCTTTTTTTCATTTTGAGATTCCTCCTCTAGAAATAAGTGAATGCGCGATAAAAAGCACACTACAATACAGAATATATTTTACACCAATAAAGGTGATATGTCAAGAAACTTTTTTGTGCCCTGACACCAAAAAAAGCCAAACAAAGCACACAACAGAAGCACTTTTACCAACTCTCAAGTTCGTTTTTCTACGTTTTACACAACAAGTTTGGTATACTTGCCCAATTGCGTTCAATATTTTTTGTTTATGAATCACATAAGAATCAGTCCAAATAGTCCTTAAGTCGCTTTGAACGGCTGGGGTGACGGAGCTTTCTCAGTGCCTTTGCTTCTATCTGTCTTATACGTTCACGGGTTATATTGAAGGCCTGACCGACCTCCTCAAGAGTTCTGGGCCTTCCGTCATCAAGGCCGAAGCGAAGCTTAAGCACCTGCTCTTCCCTCTCTGTCAGAGTGTGAAGCACTTCTGCAAGCTGTTCCTTGAGCATTGCGTAGGATGCAGCGTCCGCCGGGGCGGGAGAATCCTCATCGGGAATAAAGTCACCGAGATGGCTGTCATCCTCTTCACCGATTGGAGTCTCAAGAGAAACAGGATCAAGTGCGATCTTCATTATCTCTCTTACCTTATCAACACTCATTCCCATCTTCTCCGCGATCTCAACGTCAGTTGCCTCTCTGCCGTATTCCTGAAGAAGCTGTCGCTGATATCTGGACACACGGTGGATAGTCTCTACCATGTGTACCGGAATACGGATAGTTCTTGCCTGATCGGCAATAGCACGGGTGATCGCCTGTCTGATCCACCAGGTAGCATAGGTAGAGAACTTGTAACCCTTCTTGAAGTCAAACTTTTCAACCGCCTTCATAAGGCCGAGATTACCCTCCTGGATAAGATCAAGGAAAAACATACCCTTACCCACGTATCTCTTGGCGATACTTACCACCAGACGGAGGTTTGCCTCTACCAGCTGATTCTTTGCATTCTCGTCACCTGCCTCCATCTTCTCGGCAAGGTCACTCTCTACATCAGCAGAAAGAAGCGGTACCTTACCGATCTCCCGCAGATACATTCTTACAGGGTCGTCAATTGCAAGCCCCTCCTGGATCAGTGCCTTTTCCATATTTTCGGCACTTGCAAGCTGCTCTACCTCTTTTTCGATATCCTTCATATCGTCCGCCATATCGGAAACGTAGCCGGATATCTCAACACCGCTGCTCTCAAGAGTCTCGTATATTTTTTCCAGCTGGTCTATATCGTAGTCGGAATCGCCAAGCGCCTCCATTATTTCTTCACTTGTAACAGAACCTTTGGCTTTTGCCTTCTCCACCAGCTCATTTATATTGATTTTCTTTTCCGAACTCATTATCTTCTGTACTCCTTAAGCATTTTTGATCTACTGGGATGGCGGAGCTTTCTCAGTGCCTTCGCCTCTATCTGTCTGATACGCTCACGGGTTATGTTAAACTCCTGACCTACCTCCTCAAGGGTCCTTGGTCTGCCGTCGTCAAGACCGAAACGGAGCTTGAGCACCTGCTCTTCTCTCTGAGTAAGAGTATGAAGCACCTCTATCAGCTGTTCTCTGAGCATCTCAGAGAACACCTCCTCCTCGGGAGACGGAGAATCGTCATCCGGGATAAAGTCGCCGAGGTGGCTGTCATCCTCCTCACCTATAGGAGTCTCAAGTGAAACGGGATCAAGTGCGATCTTCATTATTTCTCTTACCTTATCGACGCTCATACCCATCTTTTCAGCTATCTCAACGTCGGTTGCCTCTCTGCCGTATTCCTGGAGAAGCTGGCGCTGATATCTTGATACTCTGTGGATAGTCTCGACCATATGTACCGGGATACGGATGGTTCTCGCCTGATCGGCGATAGCACGGGTAATGGCCTGTCTGATCCACCAGGTAGCATAGGTGGAAAACTTGTAACCCTTCTTAAAGTCAAATTTATCCACCGCCTTCATAAGGCCGAGATTACCCTCCTGGATAAGATCGAGGAAGAACATGCCCTTACCCACGTATCTCTTGGCGATGCTTACCACCAGACGGAGGTTTGCCTCTACCAGACGGTTCTTAGCTACCTCATCGCCTTCTGCCATCTTCTCGGCAAGCACTGCCTCGACGTCTGCGGAAAGCAGCGGCACCTTACCGATCTCCCTCAGGTACATTCTTACCGGGTCGTCAATAGCAAGTCCCTCCTGAGTCAGTGCCTTTTCCATATCCTCGGCACTTTCAAGCTGCTCAACGTCCTTCTCAACGTCCTCGATATTGATCTCTTCTTCATCGGCTACAAAGCCTGCGACCTCAATGCCGTTGCTCTCAAGGGTCTCATATACCTTTTCCATCTGGTCTATGTCATAATCAATGTCCTCGAGAGCCTCCATTATCTCCTCAATGGTAAGAGTACCCTTAGCCTTACCCTTCTCGATGAGATCGGCTATATCCGTTTTCTTTTTCTTATCTTTTTCCATAAATCTATTCCTTTCGCCGGATAATGCTCCCGGTTCAATTTTCTTTTTTCTTTTTATTTATCAGAGACAGCAGATCGTCATAGCTAACGTCATCCGAGCCGCTTTTTGCCGCACTCTCGCTTTTGAGAACTCTGACTGCATCAAGAAGGACTGATCTGTCGTTGACTGTGAGCTGTTCTCTTGACACACGCATCTTTGTGATCCTTCCCATCTCCTCTACGCTGAACCTGTCACCGAAAATTGAAAGATCAAAGGCTCCGGTAGCATCGATACCCTCCTTCAGTACGGTGAAGATACGCTTTCCAAGCTCAGTTGCAAGATCATCCTCACTAAGCTCAAAGCCGCCATCCGCAAAAAACTTTCTGTGCTCCTCAAAGGAGAGGAGAAGTCCAAGTACCGTTTCCTCGGCCCTGGCTGCATGAACGTTTTTTACAAAATCGGGATTAACTCTATCGCCGTATCCGGTGCCGGACAGATATGCGTTCCTCGTCTCATTCTTTTTTCTCTCCCGTGTACGGCGGGATACCTGACGGCGGACGTCTGCCCGTATACTGTCACGTGGAAGGGAAAGCACCTCGGCGATCCTGCCTATATATACTTCCCTCTCCGCCTCAGAGTATGCCTCTGCGGCGATCTTACACAGCTCGTCACTTGCCTTTATTTTTTCATCCGGCAGGGTTATATCGTGTACTGCAAGCACCGAGTCTACCTTAAAATCAAAACGGCCGCGGCTGCCTGACAAAAGGTCCTTAAATTTTTCGGCACCGAATTTCTTTATGTACTCATCCGGATCCTTTGCGCCGTTCATCTTCAGTACCTTGACCTCACACCCGGCTTCGCTGAGCAGCTTGATTGCCTTGTCAGCCGCCCTTTGCCCCGCCGCGTCGCTGTCATAGGAGATTATGACCTTCTTTGTGTATTTGGATATAATACGCGCCTGCTCTGAGGTTATTGCTGTTCCGAGAGTAGCAACTGCGGAGGAAAAACCAGCCGCATGAAGTGCTATAACGTCCATATATCCCTCGCACAGAATGATATGATCCTCTGCGTTATTCTTAGCATAATTCAGGGCAAAAAGGTTTCTGCTCTTCTTAAAGGCAGGAGTATCTGAGGAGTTCAGATACTTTGGAACAGAATCGTCCATAACCCTGCCGCCAAAGGCGATAACGTTTCCTGCAACGTCTATTATCGGGAACATAACTCTGCCTCTGAAATAGTCATACAGCTTGCCGTTTTTCTTGCTCTTTCCGCACATAAAGCCGCTGAGCATCTCTTCCTCGGTATATCCCTTGCTCCTCAGATGGTCGGTGATTGCACCGAAGCTGTCGGGGGCAAAGCCGAGACCGAAGCGCTTGATAACAGAGTCGCTGAGCTGACGGCTGTTTTTAAGATAGTCAAGCCCCGCCCGTCCTGCCTCTGAATAGAGCTGGGTGTGGAAAAAGCGTGCCGCATCACGGTTCATATCGATTATTCTCGATCTGGACGGTCCTCTTGAAGACGGCTCGTTGTCCCTCGGGATCTCGATACCCACACGCTTTGCAAGAAACTCCACAGCGTCCGGATATTCAAGATTTTCCGCCCTCATAATAAACGTAATTACGTCTCCGCCTGCCCCGCAGCCGAAGCAGTAAAAGTTCTGGGAGGAGGTAAATACGGTAAAGGATGGGGTCTTTTCCGAATGGAACGGGCAGAGGCCGTTCATATTGGATCCCGCCCTTTTAAGGGTAACGTAGGAAGATATAACATCCTCGATGTTGTTGCGGAACTTTATCTCCTCGATTATCCTGTGATCTATCACGGTCTGCCCTCCTTTCAAAGCAACTAAACGGTTTATTTACCCCGCCAGATAACGGGGATAAACAACTCGTGATACTTTTCTATTGCAAAGCGGTCGGTCATTGCGGCAATAAAGTCGCACACACACCGCTCTACCGGTTCTTTTTCTGTATTTTTTAAGTAGGGATCTGGCATCTTGTCCGGATTCTGAACGTAGTAGTCGTAGAGTCTTGCCAGAACGTCCTTTGCCTTGCTCTCCTCTGCCTGAGTTGTGGGATTGTGGTACACCGTCTCAAACAGAAATTCTCTGAGCTTCATGGTAGCCGTATGTATCTCAGGTTCCATTCCGATCTCATTTTTATCGGTAGAGAATTTGATGACCGAGGTGACCATACGGTTGATCCTCTCGCTGTGTCCTGCACCAAGTATCTCAATAAGCTCCCTCGGAATATCGTTCTGAGTAATTATTCCCGCACGGCAGGCATCGTCAATATCGTGATTGATATAGGCTATTCTGTCGGCAAACTTAACTATGATGCCCTCAAGAGTGCTTGCCATAGAATTACCGGTGTGATTAACTATACCGTCACGCACCTCATAGGTAAGGTTAAGACCCTCACCGTTTTTCTCAAGACACTCAACTACTCTGAGGCTCTGCTTGTAATGAGTAAATTCGGGAGAAAAGCACTGCTGCATGATCGCCTCTCCCGCATGACCGAAGGGGGTATGCCCCAGATCGTGACCGAGAGCAGCAGCCTCAGTAAGGTCCTCGTTAAGTCTCAGTGCTCTTGCGATAATACGGGCTATCTGAGTTACCTCAAGAGTATGGGTCATACGGGTACGGTAGCTCTCGTCAGCCGGCGAGAGAAAGACCTGAGTCTTGTTCATCAGCCGTCTAAATGCGCTTGAATGTATGATCTTGTCACGGTCCCGCTGAAACTCTGTTCTGTTGGGACATTTTACGTATGGATGATCTCTGCCCTTGGTATTCGCAGTAAGAAATGCGAATGGGGAGAGCACACTTTTTTCTCTTTCGACGAAAACGTCACAAATATTGCTCGTACAAGGTCACTCCGTTCCTGCTATATTTTCCTTTTTCGCATATAATATACGAACGAAAAAGCATTTTTCCTTCTTTTTTTCAAAATTTTTTATCATTTCAGTAAAAAACCGCGTATTTGCCGTAAAAAGTCTCAAATACGCGGTCTTTTTTAGGTTTATTCTATTATTGATGCTCTATGTAACGCTTTGCCTGAGTAGAGAAAAGGGTGTGATACTTTCCGCCGAGAGCCATAAGCTCGTTGTGAGTACCCTCTTCCACCAGCTCTCCACCCTCAAGAACAAGTATCTTGGATGCGGTGGTAGCGCTGGAAAGTCGGTGAGAAACGAATATAGTTGTCTTATCACGGCTGAGAGCGTCAAACTGGTTAAATATCTCCTGCTCTGCCATGGGGTCAAGAGCCGCGGTAGGCTCATCAAGAATAACTATGTCAGAATCACCGTAGCAGGCCCTGGCAATAGCCAGCTTCTGCCACTGCCCGCCGGACAGCTCGATACCGTCGTCCTCAAAGAGACGCATAAGAGGAGTATCATATTTTCCGGGAAGATTGTCTATAAATGCGGTGGCGTCACTCTGCTTTGCCGCCGCCAGGATGTCATCCTCAACTATTCCCTTTGACAGCTGGCCGAAGGCGATATTCTCTTTAACTGTAAAAGCGTACTTACCGAAATCCTGGAAGATGATACCGTAAAGATCGTAAAGCTCGGCGACTGAATACTCTCTTATATCTCTGCCGTCAAGGAGAATAACACCCTCGGTGGGGTCATAGAGACGGGTAAGAAGCTTGATGAGGGTGGTCTTTCCCGCACCGTTAAGACCGACAAGCACGCAGGTCTCGCCGGGGTGGAGAGTAAAGCTGACGTTCTTCGTAACGTATCTCTCGGTACCGGGGTACTTGAAGCTGACGTTTCTGAACTCAATGGTATGACCGCCGCGCTGAGGAATAACGGGCTCGGGTATGGAAGGAACGACAGTGGTCTTCTCGTGCATAAATGCTATAAGATTCTCAATAAACAGAGAGCCCTCGTAAATTGTAGCGGTGGTGGTTATGAAGGTGGAAACACCGCTGGAAACGGAATTAAGCGCACCGGTATAGAGAGTGTAGTCTCCCATCTGAAGCTCGCCCCTGAACGTCATATGAGCAATGTAAAGGAATATGACGCAGTTGGCAACAGAGGAAAGGGCCGTGAGCGCTATATGCCAGAAGGTCTCGGCAAAAATGAGCTTCTTAAGTCCCTTAAAATAATTTGCATGAACGGTCTTGAACTTGTTTATAAAGAAGTCGGCCAGACCGAATATCTTTACTTCCTTTGCCACGTCCTTGCTAACAACAAGACCGGTATAGTAATCCATCTGACGGCGGCGCTTGGAGTTGCGGCGGGCATAGTTTGCATTCTTTTTCTTATAAACGAAGTTGATAGCGGCACTGGGAAGAGAGATAATGATTATAACAAGCGGTGCCCAGGAGCTTATTGCGGCTATTATGACAATAAAGCTTACAATGCTGATAATGGTGCTGAACATACTGAAGGTAGCCGACAGGCTGTTGAGAGGACGGTGTCCCGCCTCCTTGTTGGCGTTCTCCAGGTTGGAGTAAAACTCGGGCATATCGAAGTTTTTAAGATCAAGAGTTTTTGCCTTGTTTATGATCTTAGTCCTGATGTGCATTACCACCAGCTCGTTTGAAACACGGTTAATGGCAGTATTGACGTTCTTTACCACGCTGCTGAGTATTATGAGCCGAACTGGAGTGCCAGAAGTCCCGCAACAGCTGAAAAAGACTCAGTCGCACCGGTTATACCGCCCACCAGTGCATTGATCAGCTCAGCTGATATAAATGCGGACAGTATCGGCATAACACCGTTGAACACGCACATGAATATCATCGCGAAAAGGATCAGCGGATTGGTCTCCCACACAAGAAGTACAACGTAAAACAGTCGGTAAAAGAACCCGCCCATAAGGCTAAGCAAAAACTTAGGCCATTCTCTCAGATCCTTCGGAAGCTTCTGCTTTTCTGTAGGATCCGGATGCATAGCAGAGTTGACTTTACTCTGCTTTTCTTGATTTTTTGCCATTTTTTCTCCTTTTTTCTTCCATTTTTTTATCATTAATATTATATACTTTTTTTGTCCCCTCATCAATGTGCAATCTGCAAAAAAATGACCGTATTATCATTTATCATTGTGACGTATTTGTAGACAAATAAAATGACCGGGGCTGAGCCTCGGTCATTTTGCTTGACTATCATTTATTTTTCAGGACGGTGGGACGGCGGCGGAAAAGGTCCGCGGCCGTGAGGATCATTATGCATACCCGGCACAGGACCTCTCGGTGCGGGATGAGCTCCGTCTATATGCGGAGGAGCGGACTCCTGAGCCTCATCACTCTTCTCGGGTGAATTCTCGATATATCTGTTTGCCTGAGTGGAGAAGAGAGTGTAATACTTTCCGCCGAGAGCCATAAGCTCGGTGTGAGTTCCCTCCTCTACCAGCTGTCCGTCCTCAACTACAAGTATCTTTGAAGCAATGGTAGCACTGGAAAGACGGTGTGATACGAATATAGTAGTCTTGTCGCGGCTAAGAGAGTCAAACTGATCGAATATCGCCTGCTCCGCCATAGGGTCAAGAGAAGCGGTCGGCTCGTCAAGGATAAGTATATCCGACTCGCCGTAAAAGGCTCTTGCTATAGACAGCTTCTGCCACTGACCGATAGACAGCTCTATTCCGTTCTCCTCAAATATACGCATAAGAGGGGTATCGTACTTGTCGGGAAGCTTTGAGATAAAGGTGTCGGCATCGCTCTGCTCTGCGGAATACTCTATCCTTTCTTCGTTTACATCAGCGGATATCTCACCGAAGGAGATATTCTCTCTGACGTTGAAGGCATATTTACCGAAGTCCTGGAATATGATACCGAAAAGATCGTAAAGCGCCTTGACGTCATACTCTTTTATATCCCTGCCATCAAGATATATAGCACCCTCAGTGGGGTCATACAGACGGGTGAGAAGCTTGATAAGGGTTGTCTTACCCGCACCGTTAAGGCCAACAAGCACGCAGGTCTCACCGGGACGGAGAGTGAAGTTCATATTCTTTATAACGAAGCGCTCTGTGCCCGGGTAACGGAAGCTGACGTCTCTGAACTCAATGGTATGGCCCACACCCTTATCCGGCACTGCGGGGGCTTCAACGGAAGGGACTATTGTGACCTTCTCCTTCATGAACATAATAAGGTTTTCGATAAACAGTGCACCCTCGTAGATAGTCGCTGTGGTAGATATAAACGACGAGATACCGGAGGATACCGAGTTCAGCGCTCCCGTGTAGAGAGAGTAGTCACCCACCTCAAGCTGACCGTCATAAACCTTGAGAGCGATATAGAGGAACAAGGCACAGTTTACTACACTCGTTACCATAGTCAGCGCTATATGCCATGCATTCTCCGTGATGATCAGCTTTTTAAGTCCCTTAAAATACTTTAAGAAGGTATTCTGAAACTTGTCAATAAAGAAGTCGGCAAGACCGAATATTCTTACTTCCTTGGCAGCCTCTTTGTCTGTAACGAGATTTGAGTAATACGCCATCTGTCTGCGTTCCTTTGAGTGGAAGCGCATATATTTTACATTCTTCTTTCTGAAGACAAAGTTGACAACAGCCGAAGGAATGGCAAGGATAGCTATAATCACAGGTGCCCAGGCGTTGACCGCAACCAGAATAATGATAAAGCTTACCATACTGATAACGGTACTCACGATCCCGAAGGTAGAGCTGAGTATCTGCATGGGACGGTGTCCCGCCTCACGCGTTGCATTCTCAAGCTTTGCATAAAATTCCGGCATATCAAAGTTCTTAAGGTCAAGGGTCTTGGCCTTGTTTGATATCTTCAGCTTGATATGATTTACAACCAACTCGTTTGCCATACGGGTGATTGCGCTGCTCACGTTTCTTACAAGGCTGGTGCCGATTATGTAACCGAACTGTAAAACGAGAATATTGACGATAGGCCAGTGACTGCTAAGCTCACCCTTAACCGCCGCTACAAGGGTATTGAGCAGCTCAGCTGAAATAAAAGCAGACACTATCGGCATAACACCGTCAAATATGGCCATAAACATCATCAGAAACAGTATCCACGGCTTTGTCTCCCAGACAAGTCCGAAAACGTAGAAAAGTCTGAAGAAAAAGCCGCCTATCAGCTCACGCAGATATTTAGGCCACTCCGACAGCTTCTTCGGAGGTTTTTTCTTAAGTGATTCGTCAGGCCCGAAGCCACGCGGCGGACCAAATCCTCTGGGTCCCATAAACATCCCTCACAATCCGGGTTATATTTTTCACTTTAATTATACTCCTAAAAAAAATCTATATCAATTGACAAAAACAGAGAAAAAAGATTTTTCGTGAAATTAAATATTGCTTTATGACAAAATATAAGGTATCATTATAGTACGATATGACGAAACAATTTTATCAAAGTAAACTACGGAGTAAAAAACATGAAAAAAATATTTTCCCGCGCAGATATTCTTCTCCCCGATTTCACTAAAGTAAACGGCGAGACCTGGGCTGTTATCGCATGCGATCAGTTCACCTCTGAGCCGAAATACTGGAATGCCGTAAAGGAAAAGGTAGGGGACGCTCCCTCTACTCTTAAAATGGTCCTTCCCGAGATATACCTTTCTGACAGCGGAAAGGATACCATCGACCGCATAAACAGAGATATGAGCGAGATCGCATCTACCCTTGTCTCTCATCCCGACAGCATGATCTATCTTGAAAGAATACAGTCAGACGGCAAGCTTCGCCGCGGTATAATCGGTAAGATCGATCTTGAGTGCTACGACTATTCTGTCGGCTCTGACTCAGCGGTAAGAGCCACTGAAGGCACTGTCCTTGAAAGAATACCTCCCCGTGTTGCAGTTCGCCGTGACGCTGAAGTAGAACTTCCCCATGTTATGATACTTATTGACGACGAGGAGAACGCCCTCTTCGGTAAGATCATAAACGATGCAGACAAATATTCCTTAGCCTATGATTTTGACCTTATGCTTGGCAGCGGTCACGTTAAGGGCAGATTTATTGATAGTGAGGGCATGGATCACGTTGAGAACACACTTTCTCTGCTTTCCCGCCCTGAAGTATTCGAAAAGAAATACTCACTTAGCGGCTACAGCCCTCTCACCTATGCGGTTGGTGACGGAAACCATTCCCTCGCATCAGCCAAGGCGGCTTATGCCGAGATAAAGGAAAAGCTGGGTGACAAAGCTCTTGAGCATCCCTCAAGATATGCTCTCTGCGAGATAGTCAACCTTCACGATACGGCTCTTGAGTTTGAGCCGATATACAGAGTTATGTTCGGTGTTGAGCCGGAGAAGATAGTAGAGGAGCTTCGTGCCTATGCGGCAGAGGCGTCGGCTGCTGCCGACAGCACCGATATCCGTGAGACGATCGAATGCGTTTACGGCGGTAACCGCAAGACAGTCACCTTTGAGCGTTCACCCCACCGTCTTACCGTAGGCAGTCTCCAGCTGTTTATCGACGGATATCTCAAAGAGCATCCCGAGGCATCGGTCGACTATATCCACGGCGTTGACTCTACTCTTGAGCTTTCAGGCGGAGAAAATGCCATCGGCTTCCTCTTTGACGGAATGAGAAAGGATGAGCTGTTCGCATCTGTTATCTGCGAGGGTGCTCTTCCGAGAAAGACCTTCTCAATGGGTGAAGCCAAGGACAAGAGATTCTATCTCGAGTGCCGTAAGATCAAATAGAAAATAAAAAGATTAACAAGGAGTAACGATATGATATTCCGTAAATTCAAGGACCTTGATATCTCCGCTCTCGGTATGGGCTGTATGAGATTTCCTACACACGGTGAAGATAATCAGGTAGATATGGAAAAGACCGCAGAAATGGTCGATCTGGCCATGAAGTCGGGTGTCAACTACTACGATACCGCATGGGGCTATCACGGCGGCGAGTCTGAGAAGGTAATGGGAGAGCTTCTCTCAAAATACCCCCGCGACAGCTTTTATCTCGCTACCAAGTTCCCGGGATACACTACCGACAACATCAAGCCCGGCAAGCCTGAGGAGATATTCCCCCGTCAGCTTGAAAAGTGCAAAACAGACTATTTTGATTTCTATCTTTTCCATAACGTTTCAGAATATAACATAGACGCATATATGGATCCCGCAAACGGCATTCTCGAGTATCTTCTCGAAAGAAAGGCAGAGGGCAAGATCCGTCATCTTGGCTTTTCCACCCACGGAAATCTTGATACTATGCGCCGTTTCCTCAGTGGCTACGGTGAGTATATGGAGTTCTGCCAAATCCAGCTTAACTGGCTTGACTACAGTCTTCAGAATGCAAAGGAAAAGCTGGAGCTTCTGCGGGAATTCGATATGCCCGTTATCGTTATGGAACCGGTGCGCGGCGGAAGACTTGCCAACCTCACCGACGAATATGCAAACAAGCTGCGATCCGCCGCTCCCGACAGGACTGCGGCTGAGTGGGCATTCAGATTTCTTCAGGGCTTTGATAACGTTTTCGTCACCCTCTCCGGAATGTCTAATATGGATCAGCTCAGAGAGAATATCGCAACCTACGAAAAAGAAGCTCCCCTTACCGACAGCGAGCTGAAGGTGCTTTTCGGTGTGGCAGAGGATATGATGGCAAAAAAGACCCTCTCCTGTACCGGCTGTAAATACTGCCTTGATTATTGCCCGAACGGACTTAACATCCCCGAGCTTATCAAGATATACAACAAGCATCTTTTCAGAGGTGGCAGCACTATTCCCTCCGATATGTTAGGAGATATAGACACCGACAAGCGCCCCGACGCCTGTATTGCCTGCGGCAGCTGTGAATCTGTCTGCCCTCAGGGAATAAAGATCTCAGAGATCATGGGTGAGTTTTCGGAAAAAATAAGATAAATATACCGAAATAAAAGGCGGCGGAACAACAGAAAACAGGTTTCGCCGCCTTTTTCCGTGCAAAAAAATTCGTGAAATGCACAAAAAAAGCGTAACCTATTTAGACATAATGATAATTTATTTTGTCCTAAATTTGTGGTATAATTATACGAGAAAACCAAATTTTATTTTATGGAGGAAAACAATATGAGATTTATTTCCAAAGCTATTCTTTGCTGCGGACTCATTCTTTCACTGCTGCTTACCGGCTGCGGCGGAAGCGGAGACGGAGGAAAGGATACTACCGCTCCTGCGGATACAGAGCCTACCGATACCCCGGCAGTAAATCCCGCAAAGCACGAGATATCCGTCTCTGAGGTAGAGAGCATACTTGCAGCAAACGAGCTTTCGTCAAATGCAAGAAGATATGACACAGATGCCTGCGCTTATCACGGCGGACATCAGATGAGGGTATGCCATACCGAGAGAGGTACCTATGCCGCATTTGCAAGAGACTACGGTGACGGTGACGAAATACAGAAATTCTACGTTGCAAAGATAGACAATGACGGCAAGGTAACCATTCTGTACTACGGCGGCTTTGAGGCCGACGACGGCAGTATAACCGTAAATGTCTGCCGCGACACAAACGGTGATATTCTTGTCACCGCAACCTCGACAGAGATTCTTTCTGTTCTTGTGTTTGACAGCGAGACAGACGAGATGACAAAGTACGATGCAGATCCTGAGTTTTCAAGTGATGAGACCCCCGGCTACGGTCAGGTAATGTTTGATCTCCAAGCACGCAAGATATATCTGTTTACTGCGGCCGGCTCCTGGTCAAGCGAAATAGGTGACTTTTTGCTTGAGTGGTTCATTTTCGACCTTGAGAGTATGAAGTGGACTGAAAGCAGTACTTACGTCTGGCTTGAGGATATAGGAAGACACTGCTATATGTATCCTCTCCCCGACGGTAACGGCGGTGCGTATATGGTCGCAGTAAGAGATGAGAAGGTCGCATACGTTGCCGACCGACTGACTGACGCAGGCAATAACTCTTACGTATGGGACCGTCTGAATCTGTTCCATATTCCGGATCTTACCACCGGTGAAAACATAACGTATACCACTGTTCAATTTGAGGATGACTCAAGAGGACATGAAGGTATCTGGTCCGGTGCTTCCGGTAATCAATACGGTGACGTATTCATTGATTCAAACGGTTATATGCATATAACCTACAGATTCTTCCTTGCAGATTATGCGGGAACTCACGCCGATTTTGACAGCAATTCTCAGTACAAACACGCAGTATATAAGGGAGAAGAATGCATATACAACGAAAAAATTGACATTCCGTCCGACAGCTACAAAAAATGTATCGTAAGACAGAGCACCGACGGAAAGCTCCATTTGATAGTAGCGAATCTGGATGGACCTGACGTTAAGCTTGAGATATACACCTCAGAAGATGATATCGGAAGAACGTGGAAGCACGAAAAATCGATCAACGTCGGTGAAAAAATAAATGTCGATTCATTCTCTGCAAGTGCTGTCCGTGACGGCTCGGTACAGGATAACGTAATCAGCTGCTTCTTCTATGGTGTTTCTACCGAAAAAATTTCCTTCAGAAGCGGATATACCTTCAATCTTTCTCTTGAGGACTACAGCGTTACAGAGCTTGTGGATATCCTCGCAGACTGCGAAACCAAGGTTGACGACGTAGGTTACGACAAGAGAATACCCTATGCTGATCACACCACACAGATCGTACGTACTGAAAACGGTATCTATGCCGCATTCGTATACAGCTACGATCACAGAGACAGTCTTGAGTCTTTCGTTATCGCAAAGATAGACAAGGATAACAAGGTCAGCATTCTTTTCTCAGACAGCTACGAGTCATCTCAGGAAAAATATATGACAATAAGTGCGGATGAAAACGGTATGGTCTACGTTTGTCCCCCCTTCGGACGTGAGATATATCTGATAGACCCCGCTACAGACGAGGTTACCTTCCACGAAATGACTCCCCTTATGACCAGCAAGCTGTTCCCCTCTCAGTTAAGCATCCTTCCCGCCTCTGACGGTAATAAGTATTATCTTTCCGTTTTAGAGGAAGGCACGTTCAAGATAGCAAGTGAAACGCTTGACCCTGAAAAGCTAACCATAGCCTTTAGAGATATCATAACGTATGAAAGCGATCCTGAACTTGTGGGCAGATACGACAGTATCTATGCCTTAAGCGACGGTAAGAGCGGTGCATATCTTGTGGGAACGAGAATAGTGACCGAGGAAGATCTTGACGGAAAGCTGGTTTATGACAGCTACGTTTCCGAAATAAGCGATTCTGTAGTTATGGCCTATATTCCCAACCTGGTTGAAGGCGAAGAGATCAGCTATACCGCTATCCACACCCCCTACGAGGATGAGGGCGACAAGGGCATCTGGTCAAATGTTGACGTTAAGGACGTATTCCTTTCCTCTGACGGAAAGCTGAACGTTATTTATACCGATTGCCACTATGATTACAACAGCAATGCTATTTTCACAAGAGACGAACTTATTAAGGACACTCTGAAGTATTACCTTGCAGTTTACGACGGAAACGAGCTTGTTTCAAAAGAGGAAATAAGCATCGACGGGCTTAACGAGACCTCAGCTGTAAAAATGGCAGAGACCGCTGACGGTACTGTATACCTTCTCTGCTCTAACCTGGTGGTCTGCGACTTAAAGGGCGGATACCCAGAGGGTGCCGACGCTGAGATATCCGTTTACTTTGAAACTGATGACGGATGGAAATCAGTTCTGACTAAAGAGCTCGGTGAATTTGCGGCAGAGGGCTTCTACGTTGACCGTACCGCCGGCAGCGACACAGTCAACTGTCTGGTATACGCATCAAACAGGGACGTATATTGCGTAACTGTTGACTTTACCGCAAAAAGCTGAAAAGAATAAAACCAAATACTAAAAACGGGTCTGCCGCACCAAAATTGCGGCAGACCCGTTTTTCTGTTACTGTAGTATTATATCTTGCTCCCGATCTCCTCTCTCAGCTCGTCAATGATCCTCTTTTCCAGTCTCGAGATATAGGACTGCGAGATACCGAGTGCGTCTGCCACCTCTTTTTGTGTCAGCTCCTTTTTTTCTCCTATGCCGTAACGCATCTCGATTATCCTTCTGTCTCTGTCCTGCAGCTTACCGAGAGCGGCACGGATGGTCTTTCTGTCCTCATCTGTCTCAAGGTCGGCATATACCGAGTCCTCGTCCGAGCCGAGTATGTCAGAGAGCAACAGCTCATTTCCGTCCCAGTCTGTGCTGAGAGGATCGTCAAATGACATCTCGCACCTTGAGTTACTGCTTTTTCTGATATACATCAGTATCTCGTTCTCAATACAGCGGGATGCATAGGTAGCCAGCTTGATGTTTTTATCGTTTCTGAAGGTATTTATCGCCATGATAAGTCCGATAGTACCGATTGAGATCAGATCTTCAAGTCCTACCCCGGTATTCTCGAATTTTTTTGCGATATACACCACCAGACGCAGATTGTGCTCAATAAATATGCTTCTGACAGCCTCATCATTTTCGATAAGTCCTATCAGCCTTACCTCCTCCTCTGCAGAAAGGGGCGGAGGCAGAGTCTCCGGGCCGTTTATGTAGTCAATGCGGTTTTTCCCGACAAGGAAACTGAGGCCGAGCAGCTCAGCGGCTCTCAGCCAGATGCGATATATAGATTTTCCAAGATCCATTCTGATCCCTCCAAACAGCTTATCTGAGAATAGATGACGGCAGTATTGACGCCGCTCCGTCATATTTCTTTCCGTCTACGCCGTCAAGGGCTATCACCCCGTCGACGGCTTTTTTTCTTCCCTTTATTTTTACCTCTATCCTATCCGGTCGGTAGCTGAGCATCATTCTTCTGCCGGCAACGGTGGTAATAGGTACCAGTCTCGTTCTTTTAAGAGTCGGCAAAGAAAGTCTCTCAAGATCGATTGAGTCCTCTGATATAGCCTCCCACAGATCCGGCGGTATCACCGCCTGTGCTTCCTTTGCCGAAACAACTATCACAGGGCTGCCGGATATAGGCTCGGTCGCAGTATTGCCGCTGTCTGACGTACCGATGAGGGTAACGCTCCTCTCCCCGGAGGTAAGAGTCAGCTCTGCTGTTTTTTCTCTTCCCACAAGAGAAAACAGTCGACCGAAAATGAAGGTTATAGCCGCCGCAATGCTTGATACTGTAATAAACACTGTGCCTGACATACTGTCTCCCGTGTCTGTACCGGCAACCGCCGTCCTGCCAAGGGCGGATATAAGTGCCGTCATTATTCCGGACACCGCCGCACCCGTCACAAAGAAGCACAGCATTGAGAGCAGAACGGAAAACGCGGTCCTCGCCCCGAATACCGTCAGGCAGATAACGGCACAAACGAGAGTACTGAGCAAAAAGCCGAATATGCCGCCCGCACCGATGAAAAGAGACAGTACCCCGTATATACCCCCGATGACTCCCCCAAGACACAGCCGCACAGCACTTATCCTGAGATGCAGTATCTTTCCGGTTATGTACAGCGACAGGATATCCATTGAAAAGTTAACAAGAAAAAGAACGTCTCCGTATACGGTTTCTATAGCCTCACTCCTCTCTGTGCCTCGCTCTGTGGTCTGTACTGAATATTGTACCGCATCTGCCTTCTGAATTTTGTCAAAAACACGGAAGAAAGAGATGAGAGAAATAATTTTTCGTGCAAAAATTATTTATAAAAAGGCAAAAAACTATTGATTTTATCAGAGATATGTGTTATACTTAAATGAATTTATCGAGATTAACAGAAATTTTGACTATGAGGTGTTAAAAATGAAAACTGGAATACATCCCGAATATAACGAAGTAACCATCAAGTGCGCTTGCGGCGCAACCTACGAGACCAGATCCACCAAGAGCGGCGATATCCACGTTGAAATCTGCTCTAAGTGCCACCCCTTCTTCACCGGTAAGCAGAAGCTTGTTGACGTCGGCGGACGTGTTGACAGATTCAAGAAGCGTCTTGAGAAGGTAGCAAAATAATTCCTGATAAAGCACACTTATATCTGTGATTATTTGGGGCGGGTTTGCTTCGGTTATGACCGACGCACCTCGCCCCTTTGGTGTTTCCCCTTAGTATGAAAGAGAGGATAAAATGTCAGAAAAGGAAAAAAACACATCCACCGAACTTGTCCCTGCCGCGGCGGTGGGTATCATTACCCCCGATATGTCAGACAGCGACTGTGAGCGCTCACTTGAGGAGCTCATCCGTCTTATAGATACCGCAGGCGGTAAGACCGTGATCACCCTCGTTCAGTCCCGTGACCGCTTTGATGCAAAGACCTGTATCGGCAGCGGTAAGCTGATAGAGCTTAAGGAGCTGTGCGAGAACAACGGCGTCAGCCTTGTCGTCTTTGACGTGGAGCTGTCCCCTTCCCAGATAAGAAATATTGAGGATGCCCTCGGCGGAGATATATCGGTCCTTGACCGTAGCATGCTTATCCTTGACATTTTTGCAGGGCGCGCAGTTACCTCTGACGGTAAGCTTCAGGTCGAGCTTGCTCAGCTGAAGTACACTGCTCCCAGACTTATGGGTAAGGGTAAGGATCTTTCACGTCTGGGCGGCGGTATCGGTACACGCGGACCGGGTGAAAGCAAGCTTGAGACAGACCGCCGTCACTTGAAACGCAGAGTAGAGGCGCTTGAGAGCGCACTTACCGATCTTGAACGCACCCGCCGCACCATCAGACAGGCACGTATCCGCTCGGGCATCCCCACGGCGGCTATCGTGGGATATACCAATGCCGGTAAGTCAACTCTTCTCAACCGAATGACAGATGCAGGAATCCTCGCTGAGGACAAGCTGTTTGCCACCCTTGATCCCACCACAAGAAAGTTCACCCTTCCCTCAGGTACAGATATCCTTCTCACCGACACCGTCGGCTTTATCCGCCGCCTTCCCCACCATCTGGTAAAGGCATTCCGCTCCACTCTTGATGAGGCGGTATATGCGGATATCCTTCTCATCGTTATTGATGCCTCAGACCCCGAGTGGCGCTCTGAGATGGAGGTAACAGAGGGTATACTTCACGATCTCGGTGCGGAAGATAAGCCTACCCTTTATATTTTCAACAAATGCGACAGCAATCCCCAGTTCTTCATCGATCCCCTGCCCTCACTTGACGGCCGCCGGATCATCTGCCTCTCCGCTCTCACCGGCCAGGGACTTGACGATCTTGCCGCAACTATCGAGGAGATGCTAAGCGAAGGACTGAGAACAGTTACCTTTGTTATTCCCAACGGTGAGCTGAGTGTAATAAACCGCATTTACAAGAACGCAACGGTAAACGATATTGAGTACGGTGACGAGGCGGTAACCGTTAACGCAACGGCGGATGCCGCACTTATCGGTGCGCTGTCCCGTTATATCAAGGAATAGCTGTATCGCATAAAATAAGATCGGGAGAGCTTTTTGACTATGGCGGAAAAGGAATTTTATATAACTGTCAGCTGTGAGGCCGAGGCGGAGTTTGAGGAAAAGCGCTCCCGCTTTATCGGAACTGCCGCCCACGTAAAAAACGAGGAAGAGGCCCGCGAGTTTACCGACAGGATAGCAAAGAAATACAAGGATGCCACCCACAACGTATATGCATACTACCTTGAGGGGGGCGCACACGCAAGATATTCCGATGACGGCGAGCCCCAGGGTACTGCAGGCATGCCCGTCCTTGAGATAATAAAAAAATCCGGCGGAGACGATATTGCAGTAGTGGTCACCAGATACTTCGGCGGGGTGAAGCTGGGCGCAGGCGGACTTGTCCGTGCCTATGCAGAGGCGGCAAAGCTGGCGATAGAGGCGGCGGGGATAGTGACCTTCCGTCTTTATACCGAGTTCAGCGTAACGGTATCCTATACCGACCACAGACTCTTCGAGTCACGCTTTAGCGCAAAAGGAGTTAAGATAGACGGCTGTGATTTTTCCGCAGACGTGACTATGCATTGTGCCGTGCTGAAGAGCGAATACGACTCCCTTCTTTCCCTTGTGAACGAGCTGTCCTCCGGAAGGATCGCTCCTACAGTCACCGGACAGCGGTACGATTTTGAATAATTATAAAAAATACCGCATATTTTACCGCAATTATGCGTAATTTCTTGACAAATCAAGGTTTTTGCAATATAATATATTGTTGTATTATTGTAATGCCTATCAGTATAAAAGGAGATTTTACCTGTGCAGCTTAAAGTAGTTAAATTCGGCGGCAGCTCCCTTGCAGACGCCGAGCATTTTAGAATGGTAAAAGAAATAGTCACGGCGGAAAATGAGCGCAGATACGTTGTTCCCTCTGCGCCCGGTAAGCGTTTCCCCGAGGACACCAAGGTTACCGATATGCTCTATAAGTGTTACGAGCTTGCAAAAAAGGGCGAGAACATTGAGTCATATTTCAACCTCATTAAGGAACGTTATAACCTTATAATCGACGGTCTCGGTCTTGATTTTGACCTGTCCGACGAATTTGTAAAGATAAAGAACGCCTTTATCCACCACGCAGGTAAGGACTACGTTGCAAGCCGCGGTGAGTACCTCTCCGGTCTTGTGCTTGCCAACTATCTTGGCTTTGACTTTATCGATGCGTCTGACGTAATATATTTCACCGACAACGGTTCATTTGATGCTGAGCGTACAAACGAGCTTCTCAGCGAGATACTTAAGAACCACGAGCATGCGGTAATCCCCGGCTTCTACGGTTCTATGCCCAACGGTACTATCAAGACTTTCTCCCGCGGCGGCTCGGACATTACCGGTTCTATCGTTGCCCGTGCGGCTGAGGCTGATCTCTACGAGAACTGGACCGATGTTTCCGGCTTTATGATGGCTGATCCCAGAATCATCAAGGACCCGAGGCCCATTGACGTTGTAACCTACAGAGAGCTCAGAGAGCTTTCCTACATGGGTGCAGGCGTGCTTCACGAGGATTCCATCTTCCCCGTAAGATTCGCAGGTATTCCGATAAATATAAAGAACACCAACGACCGTACTGCCCCCGGTACTATGATCGTTCCCCAGACCGACGTGTATGACACCGAGCGTGTTATCACCGGTATTGCGGGTAAGAAGGGCTTCTCCGTCATCAGCATCGAGAAGGATATGATGAACGCAGAGGTTGGCTTCTGCCGCAAGGTGCTTGGCGTTCTTGAGGAACTTGGCATCTGCTTTGAGCATCTTCCCTCCGGTATCGACACTATGTGCGTTATCGTCAACTCTGCCGACATTGCCGAGTATCACGACAGAATACTCAATCAGATCTGCGCCGCTGTTGAGCCGGATACCATCTCAATTGAGGACGGTCTCGCTCTCGTTGCGGTAGTTGGACGCGCAATGGTCAAGAACCACGGTACAGCCGCCAAGGTATTCCGCGCAGTTGCAAATGCTGACGTAAATATCAGAATGATCGACCAGGGTTCAAGTGAGTTCAATATTATCCTCGGCGTAAACGAATCTGACTTTGAGACCACTCTTAACGCGATATATAACGAATTCGTAAAATAAAGCGACGGGGCTGCCACTTTATGGTGACAGCCCCAAAGTTTTTTATTATATTTTGTTAAGATCTCGGGAGATCTGATCTCCCGAGATCAGATCTCCCGAGATCAGCTCATTTTCTCAGAGAGCTTCTCGCCGCCGAGAATGTGGAAATGCAGATGCTTTACCGTCTGGCAGGCATCATCGCCGCAGTTAGTAACTACACGGTAACCGTTCTCAAGTCCCTCTCTCTTTGCGATAGCGGGAATGGCCTCAAATATCTTTGCAACGTAGTAGCTGTTGCTGAAGTCGATTTTCCAGGATGATTCGATATGATCCTTGGGAACTACCAGGATATGCACCGGCGCCTGGGGATTTATATCACGGAATGCGTAGCAGAATTCATTCTCATATACCTTCTGTGAGGGGATATCACCCTTGATTATTTTACAGAACAGGCAATCGTTATTTTCCATTACAGTAAACTCCTTGTGCTTTTTTGTTTAGTATAGCACAGAAAAGAAACCATTTCAAGTATTAAAAGAGGAAAAGAAAAGTGTACAGGATCTTTGATATACATACTCACACCTATCCGGAGGCTATCTCTGACCGTGCGGTAGTCAATCTCGGCAACTTCTATAACTTCCTCCCCGAGGGTAAAGGCACATACGCAGAGCTGTCCTCTCTCGCTCCCGAAAACGGTGTTGAGGGCTTCCTTCTCTTCTCTGTCGCAACAAATGCCCATCAGGTGGAAAAGGTCAACAGCTTTATTGCCGCACTTGCCGCCCGGTCTGTGAGCGAAGGTTTTAAGACTGTCGGTTTTGCCGGAATGCATCAGGACTACCCGGATTTTGAAAAGGAGCTGTCCCGTGCCTGGGACCTGGGACTCCGCGGTGTTAAGATACATCCCGACATTCAGGGGGTTGATATAGACGATCCTAAGCTTCTCCCGCTTTACAGGCTGATGGAGGGCAAAATGCCCCTCTATCTTCATATGGGCGATGACCGCCCCCAGTATCGCTTCTCTGAAGCCAAGAAGCTCGCACGTATCCTTGATATGTTCCCCGACCTTGAGGTCGTTGCGGCGCATCTGTCCGGATATAACTCCTGGGAGGACGGTATCAAGTATCTCGCCGGCAACCCGAGAGTCTGGTACGATACCTCAAGCGCTGTATGGGCAATGACACCTGAATACGCAGGTGACGTTATCCATCGCCTCGGTACTGACAGAGTGATGTTCGGCACCGACTATCCCGTTATGCTCCCGCACCACGAGATAGACCGCATCCTTGCAATCGACCTCACCGAAAAGGAACGTGAGGACATCTTCTATAACAACGCCGTAAGATTTCTGCACCTTGAGGATAAATAAGCTGCCCTGCCCCCGAGCTTCATCGGGGGCAGTTTTTTACAAAAAAGCGAAAATTATTTTCCCGAAAACTATTGACAAATCGTTCTACACGTTGTAGAATAAAACCAGTCTACAGAATGTAGAATGAAAGGAGAACGTTATGAACGACTATCAGATGGGCGCAGTTGAGTCCAGATTTGCCGATATTATATGGGAGAGTGAGCCTATCTCCTCCGCTCTGCTTGCAAAGAAAAGCGAGGAAATGCTCAACTGGAAGAAATCCACCACCTATACGGTGCTGAAGCGTCTTTGCGACAAGGGCATCTTCAGAAACGATAAGGGCACCGTCACATCGGTGATATCCCGTGACGAGTTCTACTCCCTTCAAAGCGAGAATTTTGTAAAGGAGACCTTCGGCGGCTCTCTCCCCGCTTTCCTTGTGGCCTTTACCAAGCGCAATTCCCTCACCCGTGAGGAGGCAGAAGAGCTGAGGCGGCTGGTCCGTGAGTTTGACGAAAAGGAGGGCAAATAAATGTCAGAGCTTTTTATTACTCTCTTTAATATGAGTATTACCGCAATTATACCGATACTCATAATATTTATTTTCAGAATAGTATTCAAAAAGGTACCGAAGAGCATAATATGCATTCTTTGGTCTCTGGCCGCACTGAGGCTTATTATCCCGAATTTTATCGAAAGTCCCGTCAGCATTATCCCAAGCGCAGAGACAGTACCCCACGAGATACTGGTCTCTGAGGTACCGTCTATCTCAAGCGGCATTTATTACCTTAACAGCGTGGTAAATCCCGTCATCGGAGAAGCACTTGCCCCCTCTCCCGAAAGCAGTATCAGCCCTATGCAGATCATCACCTCTGCCGCTTCCGTCATCTGGATGATCGGAGCAGCGGTCATAATAGGCTATGCCGCCGTAAGCTATATAAATATCAGACTGAGGGTCAGAGAAAGCGTCTCTGACGGAGATAATATATTTATCTGCGACAGAATACCGTCTCCATTCATTCTCGGCATTTTCCGCCCCCGGATATATCTGCCGTCAGGTATCACCGAGGAGGACAGAGACTACGTTGTGGCTCACGAGAAATGTCACCTGAAGCGGCTTGACCATCTTGTAAAGCCGATAGCGTTTCTTATCCTTGCGATATATTGGTTTAACCCCTTTGTGTGGCTGGCATACATACTTCTTTCAAGAGATATTGAATTTGCCTGCGACGAGGGCGTTATCCGCCGTATGGGAAGTGAATTTAAGAAAGGCTATTCCGAAGCACTTATAAACTGCTCTTCCCCTTCCCGTATTATTTCCGCCTGTCCCCTTGCATTTGGTGAGATAGGAGTAAAGAGCCGTATCAGACAGGTACTGAACTACAAAAAGCCTGCCTTCTGGTTAATCGTTCTTGCTCTTGTCGCCGCAGCGGTACTGACAGTATGTCTCTTGACTAACCCCAAAAAGGAAGAAACTCCCGATATTCCGATCCTCGACGTGGGAGATGATGAACAAGAGGATAAGGTACCCCTTACCCTTGAAGCGTTGATAGAGCTGTCAAAGAAGGGGGAGGAGCTGACCTGGTCGGATTTCAGTAAGTATGCCGGATATGACGTAGGCTCGGGTCTTTACATTATAAGATACGATATTGACGAGATGTTCTACGTACTTGTAGGCGGCGGTTCTCCTATCAGCGAGCCCCCTATGTATATCCGTCTCTGCACAAACACCATGAACCAAGAATGGGCAGACATGACACAGGATGACGTTGAAGCCTTTATAAACAGTATCAAGGGACAGACACCCGTCCGCCGTATCTCCTACGGCTGGTATACGTCCAGAGTAGGATATAACGATGCAGCCTTTAGCAGACTGTGTAATCTCTACGGTATACCCAAAGACGCAATCCTCAACAGCGTGAAATCCCTTCCCGTTATAAAAATCACAAGCGTTGAAGATCTTGATAACTTCATGAAAAATCTTGAAGGGTATATGTCCTATGACCGTGAAATAACGGATGATATCTCGTACAGTCTCTCATTCCGTGAGGTCGCCGAAAAATTTGACAAGGAATTCTTCCGTGAAAACACTCTTATACTTATATACAACCAATCAGGCACCTATGGTGCCCGCTATTTAATAGAGGATGCCGTGGTGTATGAGAACGATAAGCTTTTCTTCGGTATATCAGACCGTGACGACGGTCCCGGCCTTTTTATGTCAGAGGGTTGGCTTATGTCCGTTCCGGTCAAAAATGACGATATAAAAGGAGTCACAACCATAACGGCCCATGAAATTATACCGGCAAGCTATGATCAGATACCTTCAGGTGACATAAAGTCACAGTATGTATTCAGAGACACACAGGACGTTATTATGCCCAGTCTCGTTCTCTTTGACAACAATAAGTTCCGCTTCACATATTCAGGACTTTCAAGCTACCTCGCAATCGGTGACTACGAAGAAAAGGACGGCCGATTCATCTTAAACACCTATGACGGTGCCCACACATACGTGTTTGAGATAAACGATAACGGAATAACATTTCTTGAGAGCGAGTCAAACGGCGGATATATGTTCGAGGTGAAGGAAGGAACCTTCTTTGAAAAAGTTTTGGGCGAAGCTCTGCAATAATAGCATAGGGGCTGTAAAAAACCACAATGCCCTTAAACACACAAAAAATAAACTAAATAAATAAAAAAGAGTGCGGAAGAAGTAAAAAAATTTTAGGCTTCTTCCGCATTTTTAGTTTTTGTTATCTGATTAGATATGTATATAAATGATTTGTCGAGTTTTTTTGGGAATATGAAGACCTTGCCTCCCTCTGACGAGGGAGGTGGATTTTTTCAAAGCAAAAAGACGGAGGGAGAGCAAAAAGCATTAAATTAAAGTTTTTTCTCTCCCTCAGTCACCTTACGGTGACAGCTTCCTCGTCAGAGGAAGCCAAGGTTTGTGCTATCAATTAACTTACAAGTAAAAGAATAATCTGTTTTTTTACAGCCTCTTTTTTACCGTAACTTTTTTACGTATTCTTTTTTCTCACGGGGTACAGCAAGGCTGTCGCAGACCTTTGATATTGTTTTTGCGTGAACAAATGGGGAGAGCATATGCTCTTCAAGGTACTTTATTCCGTCATCCCACCGTTTTGTTATCAGTGTGGCAAAGTACCAGGCGGACATCATATTAACGTAGTACTCCTCGCTCAGAATACCCGCAATCTTCTGCGGATACTCATTGCGGAAATTGTCTTTCATATAGTGGAGCATCAGCATTTCTGTGGCAAAGCGGATAGTATAGCATTCACCCGAGTCAAGCCAGCGGTAAATATACGTCAGCAGGCGGTCCTCATTTTCCTTGATGCATATCGGCCTCAGTCCGTCACAGGTCGCCCAGTTGTCTATATAGGGCAAAAAAGCATCTATGGCAGAAAAACACTTTTCAAAATTCTTTTCAAGAGACAGCACATAGGCGTGAAGATTGTTTTCTTCGTAATAACGGTGAGGAAGGGTAGAGATAAACTCTTCCTTTTCCTCAGCCGTCATTTTCTTTGCAATATGCCGCAGTACAGGGGTACGTACACCGATCATGCTATCCGGGGAGATACCGGGCAGAAGCGGTGACTGGAAGGCTTTGTAACCCTCGTCCTTTTCTTCAAAAAGCAAATCCCTTATTCTTTTTACAGTATCAGTCATAATAACACCGCCAAACAGATTATGCTATAATTATAACCTGCAGACGGATTTTTTTCAATAGCTTACCGTTAAGCGTAAAAATCGTGGTTGCCGATAGTCATAACGTACTGGCAGTTATCCCGTGTCCAGGTACAGGTGGCTATTCTCTCGTTGAGAAAGAAGAGGATCTCCTCAGATACAGAGTAGCCGGCGAGACATATTTTAGCGGCGGTTATGGCATCCTTACTGGGGGTGCGGTATACCGTGCCAGTGACGGCAGGGGTGAACTGCACACCGAACTTTTTGTCAAAGATCACTCCGTATACCGTGTCGGGATATGAGTCGGAGGCGACTCTGTTCATTACCACACTGCCTACCGCTATCATCCCTTCAAATGGCTCTGTGCCTGCCTCTGCGTAGATTATCCGTGACAGCCAGTACAGGTCCTCCTCGCTGTATTTTACCTTCGGTATTCCGTTTACCCCGCGGACTGTAACCGAGGCTTTTTTTTCA
>JAFQUL010000178.1 GCA_017408535.1 Clostridia bacterium | reverse complement strand
TGTAGTTTATAATGTGTGTCTCGCAGTTAATGCGGCCGTCGCCGTCAAAGGTAGGACGGCAGCCCACGTTGGTTATAGCGGGAAGGGTGTCATCTCCCACGCTGACGGTAGAGGCATATATTCCCGTTCTCGGTATGATATGCCCCTCGGGAAAATTCTGGTTTATTGTAGGGATGCCGAGAGTACGTCCCAGCTGTTTTCCGTGCACTACGGGAAGACTTACCGAGAACGGTCGTCCCAGCAACTCTGCCGCCTCCTCGGTTTCACCTTTTTCTATCAGACTGCGTATGCGGCTGGAGGATACGATCCCACCGCCCGCCGAGACCGCAGGTACTACGGTGACGTCGCCGCCGTTACACCTCATCAGGCGGAAAAGGGTATCTGCATCCCCGGCACCGTTTTTGCCGAACCGGAAATTAAAGCCGCAGACAGCGCTTTTTGCACCAAGCTTTTGAACCAGTGTTCCGGAGACGAAATCCTCGGGAGAGGTGTTGCGTATATCCTCGAAATGCTCAAGGACTGCATAATCTATTCCTGCCTCGGCAAAGAGACCGAGCTTTTCCTCAAGAGAGGTCAGATGGAGAGGGATACCTTCTCCGGTCTGCTTATTTGGCTGCTCAAAGAGACTCCAGACTATGGCTATAGCATCCTGTCCGTCTGCTATCAGCTTGTCCCTGCGGGCTATCGTCTCCAGAAGAAGCTGTCTGTGTCCCAGATGAACACCGTCAAAAATACCGAGTGCCACCGCAGACGGTCTTAGCGGCGGCGGACACTCGGTGTTGTTTTTCAGATCAAAAAATACCATCAGCAGTTGACTCAGCACCCGAGATAGGTCTTGACCAGCGCATTGAGAAGCTCATCTCTGTCGATGCGGCGGATAAGACTGCGGGCGTTCTTATAGTTGGTAATGTAGGTAGGGTCCTCCGAGAGAATATAGCCTACGATCTGATTAATGGGGTTGTAGCCCTTCTCTATCAGGGCCTCGTATACCGTGCGTAGCACGTAATGCATTTCCTGTTCCTTTTCCGTCTGTACGGGAAAAGTACGGGTGGATTCGTTTCTGCCTTCTGCCATCGGAAGATCACTCCTTTACCGTGAATTTGGTGTATTCATATTTATTATAAACTATTGTTTTTCGTATTTCAAGAGTTATTATAAATAATTAATCAAACTTTCTTTTTTCTTTTGTTTTTTTGTCTTTTTTTAGGGCGTATGTCTCACCGTTTTTGTCTACCGTTAAGAGCAGAAGATCCTTTATTTCCCCATAGTTGTTTTTCTTTATAAGCCTGTGAAGCCATTTTTCGTCTTTGCCGATCTCGGCAAGGCTGTCGGGGTAAACAGCACCGTCCACCACCAGGGTGTGTGCCACCCCGGGACGGGAATCTGTTATCCCCAGGTCAGTAAGAGATGCGGCCCTTGCGCTGTCAGAAAGATATACCGACAGCTTTCCGTTGTTTTCAATAAAGGCATAGTCCACCTCTCTTATGTCGAAAATATCCTTTTGCCTCAGCTCGGACAGCAGCTCGTCAACCGTTATCCTCAGCCGCTTCAGCTCTCTGACTCTTATCTCACCGTGGCTGATTATAACGCTGGGACGTCCGTCAAAGGTTTTTTTCAGCCACGTGCTTTTGGTGACTATAAAGGAGACAGCCATTTCAAGCAGGATAAGCAGAAGCACCGGCAGAGTAGCGCTTACAAGGGAATAGCTCTCATCAAGGATCGATATGGTCGCTATCTCGGACAGCATAAGAGTTATTACCAGCTCAGACAGCTGCATTTCACCCACTTGCCGTTTTCCCATTATCCGCATTGTTATCAGCAGAACGAAATACATTATTGCAGTATGGATCAGCATACGTACCAAAAAGCATCACCTCTCTCATATCTTTTGTAAGAGATGACCGTTTTATTCCCGACCCGGGTGTTGCTTTAAGGTTGACAAAGAGGGTAAAAAAAGAGTATAATGTAGCAAAACGGGAAGTCCCCCACAGGGAGGGCGGCGCAGACACGACGGTGTGTTATTTAATCATATTTACGAAAGGCGACGGTTATGATAACTTCTGAATCTCTAAAAAAGACTCTCGGGACCAAGATCCCGCTGAATTTCGGTTCTGACGGAAAATTCCGCGTGCTTCTTTTTTCCGATATACAGTGTGAGGAAAACGGCGATCCCAGAACCCTTGAAGCAATGGAGAAGATAGTAGCGGATAAAATGCCCGATCTTGTGCTCTGGGGGGGGGACAATCCTCACAGTGCACCTGACAGAGAGAGCTTTCTGCGCATGATCGGCAAGTTTGCAGGTCCCATGGAGAGCCGCAATATTCCCTGGGCTCTTACCTACGGCAACCACGATGACGTAATGTGCACCGAGATGACGGTGGCAGAGGTGGAAAAGACTCTTGAGGAGGAGTTCCCCTGCTGCGTTTCCAAAACGGTAGAGGGTATCCACGGTGTCAGCAACTACGTGCTCCCCGTATACAGTGCCGGCGATAAGGAAAAGATCGCACTGAATATCTTCTCTCTCGATACCGGCAGAAAGCTTCGTGACCTTCATCTTGACTGCGATCTTAAGGTGGAGAATATCCGCGAGGCGGTAAAGCTTGAGGAAGCACCTCTCGGGCTCAGAAACGGCTTTGACATAATCCGCTTTGACCAGCTTATGTGGTACTGGAATACCTCAAGCGAAATAGAGAAGGAAAACGGCAAAACACCCGCTATTATGCTTACCCACTATTGCCCCCACGAGCATATTGCCGTAAAGAAGAATCCCGAGGCCACCGAAATGACCGGTGAATTTCCCGAATCCATCAGCCCCGGTGCCATCAACCCCGGCCTTTTCGCAACTGTTCTCCAGCGCGGAGACGTTATGGGCATGTACTTCGGCCATAACCACCGCAACTCCGCCGAGGGCAAGTACTGCGGTATAAGACTCGGTTATATCGGCTGTATCGGCTTTGACGCATACGGCTTCAAGTCTGATCTTGACAGTGAGAGACACCGCCTCAGAGGTGCGCGTCTCCTTACCTTTGATGAATCTGATATAGAGAACTACACCTCCGAGTTTATTCTCGCATCAGACTATATTGAGTTCCGCGACTGATAATACTGTATAAAGATACTGAAAACGGCACACCCGTCCGGGTGCGCCGTTTTTGCTTGCGGATATTCCGGGACAGATGCTTTTACAGATTATCCTTTGACTACGGGAAAAGAAACAATCGCCTTAAAAAGATCTCCGTCCACCGAGATCTTCATTTTTCCGTTCAGCAGAGTAGTCAGGCTGTCGGCGATGGACAGGCCGAGACCGTTACCGTCCGTACTTCTCGCAGAGTCACCGCGGACGAACCGTTCGATCAGCTCGTCGGGGGAGATATTTATGGCTGTTTTTGAGGTGTTACGCAGGGTAAATACTGCGTTGTCCATATCAAAATTAAGGTCTATGTATACACGGGAACCCGGCAGAGAGTATTTTACTGCGTTGCCGAGAAGATTGTCGAATATTCTCCACAGCTTTCTTCCGTCTGCAAGGATATCCGCTGTCACCTCGGGACAACGAAGTACCAGCTCAAGCCCTGCTGACCTGCATTTTTCCTCATATTCTCCCACTACCTGAGTAAGAAATACACCGGTGTTCAGCCTTTCCATATTTAGTTCCACGTTACCGCTTGATGCCTTTGATACTTCTACCAGATCCTCGAGGAGACGCTTCAGATGTTGGGATTTTCTCTGAAGTACCTCGGCATATTGGGTGTGTTCGGCACAGCTGCATTGCTTTTCCGCTATAAGGCCGGAGTAGTTTATTATCGAGGTAAGCGGTGTTTTTATGTCGTGGGAAACGTTTGTGATAAGCTCTGTCTTGAGTCTTTCGCTTTTCAGCTTGTTTTCTATGGCATTTGACATCCCACGGCTGATGCTGTTGAGATGCTCTGCGTGGTGTTTGAACTCTCCTGTCAGAAGCCCGCTTTCGATACGGTGGTCAAGATCTCCGTTTGCAAGGGCAAGTCCGCCTGCCTTAAGCTCCTTCATCATAAGAGCAATATAGATAACAATGGGGATAGTGACTGCTTTTTCAACTATCCAGATCAATATAAAACCAAAGCCCCACTCCATATATGCGAACTGAACGAAAAGAAATATCTCTGCTCCGATAACTGTAAGTATAGCAGCCGCTGTCTTCCATACTACCGTCCTGCGTCGGCAGAGCATAACGAATCTTTTTACGACGTCAGATATTCCGCTCCAAATGGCGGAAAGCAGTCTTACGGTAAACATGACCGCTATACCTATGAGGGTGGATCTGATAAACGATCTGTTCTTAAGTCTTACCGCAGCGCTGACTGCCAGTCCGAAAAATGCCGAAAAAGCGAATAATACGATGGGTATCATAGCCGCAGCAAAAAGATAGTCTGAGTATACCAGGTCTGAAACCAGTGATAAATAGATCAGTACTATCAGCACCGAAGCCGCGGTGAGAATGTCAAAGGGGAATTTGTAAAATGCTCCGGGGTGGAGCTCCTCGTCTTCCTTGCGCCTTCCTGCAACTGACAAAAGGGTGATGAATGCGATCAAAAGCAGTAAGAGGAAAACAACTGAAATAACGGGAAGAAAAGTACGAAGCGGATAGATAAAATCTATGCCGCGGCTGATATCGTAAAACTCATCGTGTACCGGGAAATCCGTGT
>JAFQUL010000177.1 GCA_017408535.1 Clostridia bacterium | reverse complement strand
CAAAATATCCCGTCAGGTACCGGTATGCAAGAATATTCTGGTATATCTCGGAAATATTTGCCGCATTGAGGTCATTGAAGGGAAGCACACCACCGCTAAGGTAGTGGCTGAAGGTGACCCGGTGTTTCTCAGATATTTTGACGTTGAGGCAGAGCGTGATACCCTGTCGGTCAACATCAAGAACCCCTGTGGCTCTCTTACCACCTGGGAAAGCTATGACCGTGACGGATATACAAAAGAAAATCTCGTTAAAATTTATACCGGACTGCCGAAGGAATCGGGAGCTAACTTCTGCTCTCTTAATTTTCTTGACCTTGAGGCTGTCAGCCGGGAAAATAAAAAGGGCAATCACGAGGTAGTGTGTAAAAGAATAAGCAAATAATAAAGAAATATGAGAATCCCGCTTTTGTGCACAGCACGTCTGAAGCGGGTTTTTTCAATGAAAGTAATATCAATCTTTGCAAAATCCATTTACAAATCCTTATTTTTTGATATAATGAATACATAGATATAATAGTAAATACCGAGGAGATTCACATATGAAAGAGATCAGGGTAGGTATATTCGGTGCCGGACGAGGTGCCGATCTTGCATACGATCAGAAGGCTGCCGGTGCTAAGGTAGTTGCGCTTTGCGACTTTCACGAAAAACGCAGACTGGCTGCGGTAGACCGTCTGATAAAAGACAAGGTGGTTGATACCGATGATTTTGCGGTATACGATGATTTTGACAAATTTATTGAACACGGTCTTGATGCGGTTGTTGTAGCCAACTACTTTAATGAACATACCCCTTTTGTAATAAAATGCTTTGAGCGCGGTATTCACGTATTTTCCGAATGTATAAGCAACGGCACTATGGCAGAGGGCGTTGAGATGATACGTGCCTTTGAAAAGAGCAGTTCTATCTATATGCTGGCAGAGAACTATCCTCAGATGTGCTTTAACCGCGAGATCAAGCGGATCTGCGACGGCGGCACTCTCGGTAAATTCCTTTACGCAGAGGGTGAGTATAACCATCCCGTCTCCCCAAAGGACTTTTCTTTCCTGAAGACCTATATGTATTACCGCAAGCACTGGCGCCACTTCCTCGGTGTAACCTACTACGTTACCCACTCTCTGGCACCCATCATGGCGGCTACAGGTGCGACTCCGAAGAGAGTAGTTGCCCTTCCCATTTACTGCCCATTTGACGAAAACATTCCCAATGCAAACCATCAGGCTGATAACGCAGCGGTCATGACCACTCTCAACGATGACGGTTCTGTATTTAAGTTCACTGCAAGCTCCCGTTTCGGTGTTGAGGGCAATGCCTACCGTGTCTGCGGAACCAAGGGACAAATTGAGAACGTCCGCGGAACGGATAAGGTAATGCTTAGGTATAACGACTGGGAGATCCCCGAGGGTAAAGAGGAGATCAACTTCTATACTCCCTCCTGGAATGACCCCGAGGAGGACAAGATAGTAAACAGCGGTCACGGCGGCGGCGACTATCTGGTAGCAAGAATGTTCCTCGAGTGTATCAGAGAAGGAAAACAGCCGGAATTGCCCTACGATATCCACTCCGCTGTAAATATGTCCTCTGTTGCGATCCTCGGTCTCAGGTCCCTTCTTGAGCGCGGTGTTCCCTATGACATTCCCGATTTCCATCTTGAGGAGGACCGTAAAAAGTGGGAAAATGACCGTCTTACTCCCTTCTGGGGACCGAACGGCGAGGAGCCCACGCTCCCCTGCTGCTCTCATCCCGAATACAAGCCCTCCGAGCTTCAGCTCAAGCTGTACGAGGAAGCAATTAAAGAATAACAGATCATACAAGGGTTCCGTTCCAATTTGTGCAAATATTTGGGACGGAATTCCTATTATATGGGAAAAATTCCATAATTATATTCCGTTAATCTATTTACAAAATTATAATTTCTGCTATAATGACAGCAAAGGTATCAAGCTGACTGCTTGACCGGCATCAGTCTATTTTAAGGAGGCTAATCACATGAAAGAGATCAGAGTAGGTATATTCGGCGCCGGCCGCGGTGCGGATATTTCATACGATCAGCATGCGGCAGGTGCTAAAGTCGTAGCCATTTGCGATTTTCATAAAGAGCGCAGACAGAACGCGGTAGAGCGTCTGATGAAGGATAAGGTAGTAGATGCTTCCGACTTTGCTATCTATGACGATTTTGACAAATTCCTTGACCACGGTCTTGATGCGGTTATCATAGCTAACTTCTTCAACGAGCATGCACCCTATGCAATAAAGTGCTTTGAGCGCGGTATTCACGTGCTCAGCGAGTGTATCAGTAACGGCACCATGGCTGAGGGCGTTGAAATGATACGTGCCTTCGAGAAGAGCAGCTCCATTTATATGCTGGCTGAGAACTATCCTCAGATGTGCTTTAACCGTGAAATAAAAAGAGTTTGCGATGGCGGCTCTCTCGGTAAGATCCTTTATGCCGAGGGTGAATATAATCACCCTGTAGGACCTACTGACGTAGAGTTTATCCGCACCTATAAATATTATGAAAAGCATTGGCGTCACTTTAACGGAGTTACATATTACGTTACCCACTCTCTCGGTCCTATTATGGCGGCTACCGGCGCTACTCCCAAGAGAGTTTCCGCACTTCCCGTATACGATCCCAGAACGGATGATTTTGCAAATGCAAATCACTGCGGTGACAACGCCGCTATCATAACCACCCTCAATGACGATAAGTCGGTATTCAAATTCACCGGCTGTGCACACTTCGGTGCTCACGGTAATTCCTACCGTGTTTGCGGCACAAAGGGTCAGATAGAAAACGTTCGCGGTACAGATAAGATAATGCTCAGATACAATGACTGGGAAATTCCCGAGGGCAAGGAAGAGATCAACTTCTACGAGCCTTCCTGGAACGATCTTGAAGAAGACAAGATCATGCAGAGCGGCCACGGCGGCGCCGACTACCTGGTGGCAAGAATGTTCCTTGACTGCATCAGAAAAGGCAAGCAGCCTGAGCATCCTTACGACCTCTATTCAGCAGTAAATATGTCTTCTGTTGCTATTCTCGGCTTCAGATCACTTCTTGAGCGCGGTGTTCCCTACGATATTCCCGATCTCCGACTTGAGGAAGAGCGCAAAAAATGGGAAAATGACCGTCTCTCTCCCTTCTGGGGACCGAACGGTGAAGAACCCTCCATGGTTTGCTGTTCTCACCCCGAGTACAAGCCTACCGAGGCTCAGCTTAAGCTTTTCAACGAGGCAGTAAAGGGATAAAGCCCCTCTAAAACAAGCTTATCATTTTATTCATACATTCTGGTCTTAAAAGATCAATTATAAATTTTAACGTTTTATCAGGAGGATTTCACTATGGAAACCATCAGAGTTGGTATATTCGGTGCCGGTCGAGGTGCTGATCTTGCATACGATCAGAAGGCTGCCGGTGCTAAGGTAGTAGCTATATGTGATTTTAACGAGAAGCGATTAAACGAAGGCGTTAACCGTCTTCTCAAGGACAAGATCGTCGACGAGAAGGATTTTGCGGTATACGATGATTTTGACAAGTTTATCGAGCATGATATGGATGCGGTAGTTCTTGCAAACTACTTTAACGAGCATACCCCCTATGCTATAAAGTGCCTTGAGAAGGGTATTCACGTGCTCAGCGAGTGTATCAGTAACGGTACTATGGCCGAGGGCGTTGAGCTTATCCGTGCCTTTGAGAAGAGCAACGCTATATATTTCATGGCGGAAAACTATCCCCAGATGTGCTTTAACCGTGAGATCAAAAATATCTGTCGCGGCGGTTCTCTCGGAAAGGCCCTCTATGCCGAGGGCGAGTACAACCACCCCGTCTCTCCCGCTGACCATGGGTTCATAAAGGCATATCAGTATTTCCCCGAGCACTGGCGTCACTATGTAGGTGCAACCTACTACGTTACCCACTCTCTCGGCCCCATTATGGCGGCTACCGGTGCAACTCCCAAGAGGGTTTCCGCACTTCCCATCTACTGCCCCTATGATGAAAATATCCCCAACGCGAGCCACCAGGCAGACAACTCCGCTATCATAACCACCCTCAACGATGACGATTCTGTATTCAAGTTCACCGGCTGGGGCAGATTCGGTGCTCACGGAAACTCTTACCGTGTTTGCGGTACCAAGGGTCAGATAGAGAACGTT
>JAFQUL010000176.1 GCA_017408535.1 Clostridia bacterium | reverse complement strand
CCGTCGTGCATCAAGGCTTCGATGGCATAGGTGGCCTCTGCGCCGGCAAACTTATCGCTCTCGGTCTTGGGGCCCTTTACTACGGGCATAGCCAGATCGTGCTCGCAGAAGTTTGCGTAGATGTTCAGCATCTGCAAGGTCTCTGCTTCAGCCTCCTCGGCGGTTGCGTGCATAGTATGTCCCTCCTGCCACAGGAACTCACGGCTGCGGAGGAAGGGACGGGTGGTTCTCTCCCAGCGTACAACAGAGCACCACTGGTTATAAAGCTTGGGAAGGTCTCTCCAGGAGCGGATGATGTTGGCATAGTGCTCGCAGAAGAGAGTCTCGGAGGTGGGACGGACGCAAAGCCGCTCGGTGAGCTTTTCCTCGCCGCCGTGGGTGACCCACGCTACCTCGGGAGCAAAGCCCTCAACGTGATCCTTCTCCTTGTTGAGAAGAGTCTCGGGAATAAACATGGGCATATATATGTTCTCATGGCCAAGCTCCTTGAATCTGCTGTCAAGGATAGACTGAATACGCTCCCATATCGCATAACCGTAGGGACGGATTATCATACATCCCTTTACGCTGGAGTAGTCGATCAGATCTGCCTTTTTAACTATATCGGTATACCACTTGGCAAAGTCCACATCCATAGATGTGATCTGCTCTACCATTTTCTTGTCGGCTGCCATATTAAAGTCCTCTTTTCTACAATTTAATATATAATAAATAATAATTAATTATACAATATAACCGTGCTGTTGTCAATGTATGTATAATAAAAAACGGACGAATTATTCGCCCGTTTTTTGTAATTATTATATCATTTATCGGTTTTGCTCCCGTCCTGTCATTTAAGACGGCCGATAACGCGGCCCTTGCATACCACGTCCTCAAAGGAGGAGAGGGGAATGTCTCTGTAGTCGGGATTGAGGGAGATCAGACGGTCGCCGCCGAACTTCTTGAAGTATCCGCAGCCGTCGCAGATGTATATACCAAGCTCGCCCGGCTCCGGGGAAACAGAGGAGTCAACGAGGATAACGTCGCCGTTCTGATACTTCGGCATCATACTGTCGCCGCTTATGCGGAGGGCGAAGTCCGCATCCTTTGTCTTATCGGTCATTTCTATTTTGATATTCTCTGAGGAATCGCCGTCAAGATATACACCGGTACCGGCGGAAACAGGAAGATCGAAAAGCGGAAGTATGATTGCGCGGCGGGACTGAGGCACGGGGGTGAGTGTAACGGCAGGAGCGCTCTCACGGCAGCGCTGGTATTCCTTTTCTATTATAAGGGTGACCAGCTCCTTGCCGTGGTCGTCAAGCTGAGAGAATTTCTCAAAGAGAGGGTCGGATGACGGGAGGGTCTCCCCGGTCAGGTCTGACAAACGGCAGTTAAGCACCGAGCAGATCGAAAGAAGGGTGGAGAGCTTGGGCTCTGCTACACTTCCGGAGAGAAGCTTGTTGAGAGTGCCGAGAGGTATACCGGACTTCAGCGAGAGGTCCTCATTCGTTATTTTTCTTGAGTGCTTTATCTGCTTTATCTTTTCAACGATATCCATACCTGTGCCCCTGTTCGTTTTTTCTTTCATTATAGCACTAAAAAAACAATTTGTAAATGCTTTTCGGTAAAAAAACCGAAAAATATCGAAAAAAATATTTTTTTACCGAAAAGTATTGACAATTACCGAAAATGGTAGTATAATACGTTCACGGAAATCCAAAAACGGTAAAGGTGGTGTAATCGTGCAGAATTACTCATATAATAGAAACAGCTTAATAAACAGAAGCACCATGGGGTACAGATATACAGGCATTCGCCGTCCCCGTGTTTCAGTCGGCCGCATACTTCTTCATTTTCTTGTTAAAGTATTTCTGTCCGACAGCGCTATCCTTGCATATAAGGTATTCGCGCTTCTTTTCGGCATGACGCTGGTCCTCGGCGCTGTCGGTGCTGCTGAGAGCGGCGCTCTTCCGGTGCCGGTGTGCTTTTCTGTCTCTCTTGTTGCTCTGGCATCTGCCTGCGGCTATCTTTATAAGAAATACGGCCTTAACGGGTAACGTTTATACCTTCAAATAAGTATATATATTACGCCGTACGGCGCAAAGCAAAAAGTGCAGGATCCCAACCCCCTGCACTTTTTGCTTTACCGTTTTCGGATGTATCAGCTGTTACCTTTTATTATAAGATCGGAAAGAGAATCGGCAAGAAGCTCTCCTGCTCGCTTAGCTTCGGCAAGAGTATTTCCGCAGGAACCTACCTCAAGAAGAAGGGAACTCTCGGAATAGTGCTGATTGAAGGCCGCTCCTCTCAGATTTATGGGACGGGACATAGCACCGTACTTTTCTTCGGTGAGAGTATGGAGCTTCAGGGCGAGGTTCAGATTCTTCTCCCAATCGGGGAAACTTGCACCCAGCTCGTTTGTTCCCACCACGCTCATGACCTGGGCTACCGTCTCGCCGTTATAGCTGAATACCGGCCGTATCTTTTCGCCGTTTTCTTTTACTATAGAATCACGGTGCACGTCAAAAACGTATTTTATACTGGGGTACAGCGCAAGATACTTCTTTATCGTTTCGGCGGAGCGGGAATAGGAATCCTTATAGGACTCTTCGTCGTGCATTATTTTGCAGTGAATGTTGGGTATGCCTCTTTCTGTAAACACCTCGGACATTACCCTCCCCACCGCTACTACGTTTTCCGAGGTATCGGTGCTTCTCGGTACGTTGGCGGTATCTGAATATGAAATACTGTTTTCCTCAGAGTAAGCCTCTGTACCGTGGGTATGTATAATCAGAACTATCGGTTCATCTTCCCCCGCAAGCTCGGCGGCCGGCAGAAGAGGGTACTCTGCCGCAAAGAGTGATTGCGTGTCAGGAGAAAAAGAAGTGAAGTTACTGAGGAACACACTTTCGGCGGCAAACACGGTGGACAGGTCAGAGGGGATGATGGGCATCTCTCCCTCCGGTACAGCCGAGCTGTCAAAAGAATAAATATCCTCATTAATATTTATATCGGTATCCGGGATAGCAGGAGTACTGTCCTGCGGAGTATCGTTATCGTATAACGGCGGCTTTTCTGTCTGCACAGTCGGTGCTTTTGTATCAAGTGAATAAGCGAAGACCGGCTCAAGCATCTTTCCCGGCAGGTCCGTTGCCAGCGCCCCTGCAGAAGAGAAAAGAAAACCGAGAAGAGTAAAACCGCCGCAGAATGCGAAGAATACCGACAGTGCATTTTTGATCTTAGAAATTCGGGGCGGCTTATTTTCTCTCTTTTCCGGAAGCAGACTTTCAGCTTTTTCCGGAAGCAGGCCGCTGATCTCAAGTGGAAGATTGATATTCATTTTCATTTGTCCTTTCCTGTTTAGTTTCCCTTTGTCCCGTACAAGTATATTTGCGTGACCGCAGTTTTATTCTCACTGCGTAAGGGACAGAGCGGAATTTATAGCCTCGGAAAGGATGTAGGCAATTTTTCTCGTTACCGTGTCACTCTCTTTCAGTGAAACGAAGAAATTTCTTCCGTTTTCAAGGATGTCCCTCAGCCTATCGCTGATTTGGGTGATGCCGCCGTTTTGCAGGGCATCGTATACCAGACTTGAGGAATCGATGACGGTGGGGACTCCCACGGCTATGACCGGGACACCCAGAGTGTCTCTGTTGATGGCTTTCCTTTTGTTCCCGATGCCGGAGCCGGGCTCAATGCCGGTGTCTGACAGCTGCACGGTGGTGGCAAGTCTGTCGGTGGATCTGGCGGCAAGAGCATCTATTATTATTACAAGATCAGGGGAGACGTGCTCTGCTGTTCCGCGGATCAGCTCTGCGGTTTCAATTCCGGTCTGTCCCACCACTCCGGGACGAAGTGCACACACGGCACAGCTGCCAAGAGCCCTGTAGATCTCCTCGTTATAGTCTCTCATATGGCGGGTCACGTACAGAAATGACAGAGCCTTCGGGCCTATGGCATCAGCCGTGATCTCATCGTTGCCGAGACCGCAGACCAGTACTGTCTTATCCTCTGACAGTCTGTCTCCCATGAGCCGCTCTGCCATCTCCCGTACTTCTTTTGCTATCAGGTCTATCACACGGTCCTCCGTTTCCTCACTCAGAGACCACAGTCCCTCTGACAAAACCGTCACATACTGCCCGACCGGACGGCCAATTTTCTTTGCCGCGTCCTCTGTCACTATACTTATATGGTTGACTCTTACGTCTCCGTCTGAATATTCATTTTTTACGATGCCGTTTTGCCCGTCGATTTCACTGTCCGCACAGGACTCATAGGCAAGATCTGTTCTTCTGAAAAGGCTGTTTTCCGACATTTTTTTCTTCTTTCTTTTTATAATGATTGTTTGCAGTATTTTTACCGCTGATTTTTCGGGAAAAGTATGTTGAATTTACACAAAAACCCGGTTTTTTAATTGTGCATGTGGACAAAAGTGCTTCTTGACGTCATTTTGATGATTGATTATATTGAATTTTATGATATAATTACTAAGTAGCTGTATGCCCACTTGCCGTATACTGTTTTGGATGCGGCGGTCGGAATACAAATCTCTAGCATACAGCCTTTCTTTTGATGTCTTTTCAAAGGGGAGGCAAACAGTTTAGGAGGAACCCTTTACCATGAAAAAACTGATCGTAGCAATATTGGCCCTCGCTATGCTCGTGCCTTGTCTTGCTTCCTGCGAGTCCGGCCCTCACCAGACCGACGAGGACAAGGGTGCGGTAGTATCCATGTATATGACTGACGAGATGTACAATTTCGATCCCGCAGTTGCATATACCGATGACAGCGCAGCAAAGGTAATGAGTCTTCTTTTTGAAGGACTTATGAGAATAAACGATAACGGTAAGGTTGAAAAAGCTCTTGCCAAGAATATCGTTTACGATGAGACCAAGAACATTATGCGTATAACCCTCAACGAGACCAAGTGGTCTGACGGCCGTGATGTTTCAGCGGACGACGTTGTTTACGCATGGAAGCGTATCCTTGAGCCTGACTTTGACAGCGAAGCATGTAATATGCTTTTCGATATTAAGAATGCCCGTGCGGTTAAAGCCGGTGACATGACCATCGATGACCTTGGTCTTGCAGCAGTTGAGACCTACGTTGTTGAGATCGAGTTCGAGCGTAAGATCAACAAGGACAGATTCCTTGAGAATCTTGCCAGCCTCGCTCTTGTTCCTCTTCGCGAGGACGTTGTAGGCAGAAACCCTGACTGGGCTAAGCGCAGCACTGACATCAGAACTAACGGTCCCTTCATCATCCGTAAGCTTGTTTACGGCGATTACATGGTAATCGAACGTTCCGGTTACTACTACCGTAATATTGAGGATGACGAGGTACTGACCAAGCACGTTACTCCTTACAGATTCTACATAGAGTTCTTCAACGACCGTGACGCCAACTTTGCGGCTTACGAGAACGGTGAGATCTACTTCATGGGTGAGATCCCGCTTGCAAAGAGAGCAGAGTACAAGAAGGAAGCAACCGTAACCGACCTTCTCTCTACTCACACCTATTATTTCAACACCGAAAACAAATTATTCAGCGACAGCAGAGTACGTCAGGCGCTTTCTCTTGCTATTGACCGTAACGCTATCGCAGAGCTTGTAGTATTTGCTAAGCCCGCTACCGGTATCATTCCCACCGGCGTGTTTGAAAATGCAAAGCATAAGGACTTCCGTCAGGTAGGCGGCGAGCTTATCAGTCCCACCGCTAACGTTGCGGAGGCTAAGAGCCTTCTCAGCTCTGCCGGCGTTTCCGGCGGTTCCTTCACCATCTCAGTTCGCGGCAGCGACGAGACTGCAGTTGCTATCGCAGAGTACTGCAAGACCCAGTGGGATGCTCTCGGCTTTAACGTAAAGATAGATAAGCTTGGCAAGACCGAGAAGAAGGCAGAGGAAGAGAATGTGTCCTCTTGCTACGTTGACGATCTTTACACTGCATACGTTGAGAGAGACTTTGACGTGATCGCTATCGACGCTCAGACTCTTTCTACCGACGCGTTTACTACTCTTGCCGCATTTGCCAAGGCATTCTCCGGCCAGGGTATCGACCTTGAGAACCAGAACTACGATGCTGTACCTCACAAGACCGGCTTTGACGATGCTGATTATAATGCTCTTATCGAGGAGATCTTTGCCGAGACTGACGATGCTGCTCGTGCAGAGAAACTTCACAAGGCTGAGGAGATGCTCGTAGAGAAGATGCCCGTTATGCCTATCATTACCAACCAGAACGCATTCCTTGCAAGCGATCTGCTCTCCGGTATCAAATACAGCTGGTTCGGTACTCCTATTTTCAACAGACTTAAGATGAAGAACTATAACGATTATCTGCCGGATACCACAGCAGAGACTATCGCCAGCGATTTCCTTGAGGGTATCGAGTAAAGAGATCGCACAAGAAAATCCGCCGTCAGGGCGAACCCCATTAACGTATGAAACATTGAAAAAGAGACGGGGCAGTTAAGATGCTCCGTCTCTTTTTCGCCAAAAAACGAATTGAAGGTGTTAAAATGGCAAAGCTTCAGGGTCTTCTCACCGAGAAGAATGACGTAAAAGTGTTTATTTTGTATCTGATGTCAAACGTCGGATATCCTCTTGAATATGCAGAGGTACATGATATTGTTATCCAGAACGACTACGTTGGGTACTACGATTTTGCCGAGTGCTTTGCAGAGCTTCTTGACGCAAAGCATATAGTCAGCTCCATCGAAAACGGAACGGCTATGTACACCGTCAGCACTCTCGGCCGACAGGTGGCGGGAGAGCTTGAGACGGATATCCGTCCCATTATCCGTGAGAAGAGTCTGAGAAGTGCTCTCAGAATGTTGTCCTTCAAGCGCAGAGGTGCAAAGCTCCGCTGTGAGTCGTCCCCAAGGGATGACGGCAGGTACGATTTTAACTGTGCTATCGTTGACAAAGAGGGCGAGCTGATGAACGTTGACCTTATCGTAGATTCAAAGCAGCTGTGTGAAAAGATGGAGCTGAATTTCAGAGATAAGCCGGATATCGTATTCAGAGGTCTTATCGCGCTTCTGACAGGTGAGGTCAATTATCTTGTTGACTGACGGTTTAATTTGATTTTTATACAAAAAAAGGGATAAAAATTGTACAATAATCACATAAATGTCGATTAAAATCGCAAAAATATAAAATATTTTATACATATTCTATTGACAAGAAAATTATTTGTGCTATAATGGTTCTGTAGAATACTGTACTTTTGGCAGGGGTATATCGAATGACGAAGGACGTCCGTAGATTAATTGAAGAACTTCGTCACGGTGACAGAGAAGTGTTTAATTCTATATATGAAGAATATTCTCCTCTCATCCGTTCCCTTGTTGCCAAGTATTGCGGCGGTACGGATTCCTCACTTGACGAGGATATGACCCAGGAGGCGCTCATTGCGCTTTATAACTCTGCTATGTCCTATGACCTTGAGCAGAGCGAGGTGTCATTTGGTCTGTACGCCAAGATCTGTATATCTAATCGCATCATCTCAGCTATGAGAAAGAGGACCTCGTCTATAGAGAGTGACGAGGATATTCCTGACTATCTGGGTGATGCGGACAGCGACCCGTCCAAGCAGCTTGACGACAGGGAAAGCGCCCGTCTTCTTGCAGAGAAGATGCTGTCTCAGCTCTCTTCTTACGAGAGAAGGGTGTTCAGGCTGTACGTTCAGGGTGTACGTGCCGCTGATATTGCCGAGCTTCTCGGCAAAACGCCAAAATCTGTTGACAATGCACTTTCACGTATAAAGAATAAAATACGCAAGGTGCTTTGATATATGCCCGTGTAGCTTAAATCAGAGCGATGCTCAGCAAAGAAGCTCGGCAAGGGTGACGGTGAAAGTCCGTCCGGGGGCAAAAAATTTTTACCATTACACAAAGCGAGGAAAAATCATGTATCAGGACAAGACACTTATTTGCAAAGAGTGCAACGCGGAATTCGTATTTACTGCAGGCGAGCAGGAATTCTACGCAGAGAGAGGCTTCCAGAACGAGCCCCAGAGATGCAAGGCATGCCGCGACGCAAGAAAGAATGCAGGTAAGGCCCCCAGAGAACTCTTCACCACCGTTTGTGCTAAGTGCGGTAAGGAAGCTAAAGTTCCTTTCCAGCCCAACAGCGACAGACCTGTTTACTGCAGCGAGTGCTACGCTGAGATGAAGGCTGAGCAGAACTAATAGATTCGTATAAATAAAATATACGCATTTATAAAATGCTTAACTGAAAAGGAAGCTTCGGCTTCCTTTTCTTTTTTATGAAAAAATTCAAAAAAAGTGAGACGGAATGATTTTTCGGTTGTTATATTAAGCAGAACGGGGTAACCGCTGAAAGCATCACTATATGATATGATTTTATTCCGGATAGAATTATATAACACTTCAGAAGGGGGGCGGTATCGTTGTTTCTTATGGTTACAGAAACTCTTGAGGATGGAGAAAGGGCACTGATCGGCCGGCTTTACACCGAATATGCAAGACGTGTAAAGAAAATGGCTATATCTATCTTACATAGCGACAGGTATGCAGAAGATGTGGTGAGCGAGACGTTTTTGAAGATCATCCGTTACAGAGAAAAATTCATTGACGTTTCAGAGGAAGAACGTATCCGACTCATTATCATATTTACGAGAAGTGTTTGTTTTAATATACACAAGCATAACAAAAAGTTCCGCATTGAGTCTCTTGAATCCTTTGGCGGTGATGAAGATGACGAAGGCAGCCGCCTTGACATTCCCTCAGATGATGATATTTTAAAGGTACTTGTGGATACAGAGGCAGGGAATCTGCTCAAAAATGCTGTCAACAGTCTGGGCGATCCGGCACGGGATATGATTATACTGAAATTCTATTACGGAATGAAGAATACTCAAATCGCAGAATTCTATAAAACAAATCCGTCAACGGTTGCCACCGTTATCGGGAGAAGCGTTAAACGTCTTAAGACAAAGCTTGGGAGGTATTTTGATGTCACAAATAAATGATTTTGAGCTTGGACTTGTCTTGAAAGCAGCGGCAGACAAGTGTCTTGATGATGACGTAAATGAATTTATGTCTCTTGAGACAGATAATGTTGAGCTCTCTCCCGTAACAGAAAATCGGGTAATGAGTTGGCTGAGAGCAAGAAGGGTAAACGGATTCCAAAGAGTCGTGAGAACTGCATCTATTGTCCTTGTTAGCATATTTGCACTGTCAATGTGTATTCAGCCGATCCGTGCCGCGTTTATCGGTGCGATCGTTACCTGGTATGAGGATCATATCGGTATCAGATACGAGAGCAGCCGGGACAAATATCCGGATAGAGAAGTATCTTTCCCTGCGAAATTAGGCTACGTACCCAAGCGGCTGAGCATTACGCTTGAAAAAGAGTCAGGAAATAATTACACCTGTTATTTGGAGAACGGAGAAAACGGATTAGTATGTTTTTCTCAGTTTGAGGATTATGAGAAGGAATTAAGCATCAGCAAACAATTTCTCTGTGAGGAGCTGGTTTTTCTCCGAGGAGGAGATGTTAAAGCGAATCTTTTTATCTATGACAGAGGTAAATATATCTTAGTGTGGAAGGAAAAGTATATGTTTACCATTATGTCAGAAAACGTTGAACTTGATGAGATCATCAAGCTTGCAGAGGGTATAGAGTAAAAAACATTAATGAAAGAAGGTGCTGTTATGAAAAAACTTACGGTGTTTGTGATTTTGTTCTCAATGCTGTTTGCGTGCGGATGTGGTATGCGGGAGACACAGGGGAAAACTGTTGACTACCGTTACAGAGATGAACTTGTATTATCGATAGAGGAAATACCGGATGGTATCGAAAGTGAATCGGTAAGTATTCCGGAGTTTGTATATGAGGTATCCGTTTTTGACCGTGAGGGAAGGGCGGTATCAGAGAATTCTCCTCTGAAACTTAAGGGCGGCTGTGGAGAAATGAGGGTTGAAATAGAGCATGACTCAAACCTGCCCACGGTGTTTGGGGTAATGCTGATCTCAGCCTACCTTCCCATTGAGTTTACAGCGGAGAATAAAAAGACGTTTTGCTATGAGGCAGAGTGTGAGCCCGGAGAAAAAATCTCACTGTCTATCGCTTTTGATACTTACTCAAGCAAGGAATATAGTTCTCTTAAGCTGGTGGTGGTAGAAAAAGCGGATATAGTTGCAAGATCTGTTTTAAGTGAAAGAGATTATTCGGTGGCGATAGATATTCCCTTTGATGGAAAGAGCGGATCTTACGGTGAGGGAGAATATCATAGCGGCGATGAAAACGTAAAATACATATACGATGCCTTCACCGGTATGCATAAGGTAGTTGGTGATTATCTTTTAAGGCAGAAAAATAATTCTCTGTTTACCGCACCGCAGAGCGATGATGAGATCAGCTTTAGCGCCATGGATCATTTTTACAGCACACCGAATACTGTGGGCTCCGGATATTTCAGAGCAGTCGGGCAAGCGGGTAAATATGCTACTATAATATACGTAGATAATCAGCCCTGCAGGGCTTTTGACGGAAAATATACTCTGGTATGGGAGCTTAATACACCTGAGGATCTTCTTGATACCGTTATGACCCTTCCCGGATATGGCGAAGGGGTACACAAGATTTACTCCCTTACGTTTCCGATAGATGGCGACATAGAGAAACAGTCTGTATACAGCTCTCCTATTCGTCCGTATATAATTTCTGAAAACACAGATACTTCCGGAGGCGACTGGAATGAGTTTAAAGTGTCGATCGCGGGGGAAGGCGAAGAGTATACTGATTTCTATGACCTTCAAGGAAAGATAACAGATTATACTGAAGAAAAAATAAAGCTGAGACTCTCTCACTGTGTGCGCAGATCTTTAATACAGTTGGAGTACAGCATATTCGTTCTGTGTAACGGTGTAGTACAGGAGATAGAACACGGCGGCGGCAAGGGAGACAGAATCGAGTACAATATGTCTCACGGCAAACAGTTTGATACTGATATAAGCTTTACTCCAAGGGTGCTGTTTGATACCGATATTCTTAACATAGACGTGATATTTCTTCCGGAGCTGACAAACGTATATAACCACGAGATGATATGGAATCTTAATGTTCTCGGTATTACCCAGCGTACCGTGCTTAACTACAGCGGTAAGGTCTTGGTAACGGATGAAGGTACAGGAGACTATTCTGAGACCGCGTCAGTGAGTAAGGCTTATCCTCCACGTGTCTTCTCCTACGGAGAGATAAGAAAAAATGATATGAACATTATATGCGGAGCGGCATCTGTAGAATATGAACTTATCTCAGGGTGCGGTGGCAGATACGTTGTACTGGCATTCCTTGACGGTGAGCTTCTTCCGGTGGCTGACGGTAAGAATTATGCCTGCTTCAGAGATATTATGGGAGAGAGCAGAAAAACCGTTATACAGATTCCCGAAAGCGGAGAAACTGAAAGAAAACTACTTATTCTGACTGTTCCTCTCGATACCGTATATGAAGGGGCAAGATATTATGCGGGCGTGTATTTTAATCAGGAAAATTTCATAAAAAAAGAAATGGCAGAGAACAGTATAGGCACCTTGACTGCCTACGGATACCAGGCGGACGGCATGGCTTACGGATATGCCGATTTTGAGTGTACCGAATCCGGATCGGGATACTTTTGCTCCTACGTAGTAGGTAGCGGGGTTTACTCGGGAATACCGTCTCTTAGTTATACTAATTCCTGCTCATTTGACAGCAGTAAATTCTGCATTGACAAGGTTGAGACCGTTCTTGATTCTCTATCCGGGTACGTTACCGACGGGATTAACACAAGAATATATCTGAAAACCGATAACGGCTGCAGGGTAGCAAAATACGTTGCGTATCTGAAAAAGCAATGATGGATGATGATTTGACGATGCTGATAAGTAATTTGAAAAGGAAGCTTCGGCTTCCTTTTCTTTTTTCTTTGTATATATTAAATTTATGTAAATAATAGCCTTTGTGATTTGAAAAAAAGAGAGAATTATATTATAATATAGTAGGCTGATAATATTCGGCATTACTAAGATATCGAGGAGGTCAT
>JAFQUL010000175.1 GCA_017408535.1 Clostridia bacterium | reverse complement strand
GGAATTCGCAGAAAATGATAGACAAGCTGTTTCCCCGTATACAGAAATACGAGAAGGCCGAGGGAGTCTTTGAGTTGCCCGAAAAGCCGGTTCTCCTCTTTCATAAGGACGGAGAGGGTAAGCTGTTTAAGATAATATCCGACTTCAAAAAGGAGCTTTTTGACCGTGCGGACATCGATTGCTATCCGGTACCCGATTATGCAGGTAAGCTTACCGTATCGGTTGAATTCAAAGAGACAGACACCCTTGAGGGAGAGAAATACGAAATAGACGTTACCGACAGCGGTATAACCGTCCTCTACGGCGAGGCGGTGGCTGCTTTCAGAGCCAAGGAGACTCTTATCCAGATGATCGGGCTCAGCGGCGGTAAGATACCCTGCGGAAGGTATATCGACTGGCCGGATATAGAGCGCCGCGGCTTTATGCTCGACATCAGCCGTGCCAAGGTGCCGAAGCTGGAGAAGCTTTTCCGTCTGGTTGACATTATGGCGGCACTTAAGATGAATGAGCTTCAGCTCTATCTTGAGACCTACGTATTTGAGTATCAGGATTTCCCGGAGCAGGCAAAGCTGGCAGAGGCGCTCACTCCCTTTGAAATACTCAGACTGTCAAATTATGCAAAAGAGAGATATATAGACCTTGTTCCCAATCAGAACAGCTTCGGTCATCTTTACGCCTGGCTCAAGCTTCCGGAATTTCAGGATCTCCGTGTTGAGGATAAGGATAGCTGCGGTACTATCAACCCCATTGATCCCCGCTCTCTCGATTTTATTGAGAGCCTGTATTCATCACTTCTTCCATCCTTCTGCTCCGAGTATATTAATATAGGTTGTGACGAGGTATGGGGACTGCGAGGGGGCAAGACCAAGGAAAAGGCCGATGAGGTAGGCGTGATCGGAGTTTATCTTGACCACCTTGACGAGGTATGCAAAAAAGCAGAGGCTCATGGCCGCCGTCCTCAGTTCTGGGGAGATATTCTTCTTAACCACACCGATGATCCTGAGGTTATCGGCAGAGTGCCAAAGAATATGATACCCCTTATCTGGAATTATGACGGAAAGAACGATGACTTTGAGCGTCATGGCTCGCTGGTATCATCTCTCGGATACGAGTTTTATATCTGTCCCGGCACCAGCAGCTGGACATCAATGTTCCCGGATCTCGGAAATTCCCGTGTCAATGTGCTTAAGGGTGCAGAAGCGGCGGTAAAGTACGGGGCAAAGGGTCTTCTTATGACCGAGTGGGGCGATTTCGGACATATTCAGTTCGACTTCGCAATGCAGCATGGCCTTATCTACGCAGGTGCTCTTTCCTGGAACCTTGAGGGCAACCGTGACTTCTCTCTTACCTGTGACTATGCGGACAGAACACTATACAAGTGCGGAAAGGGAAGCGTCAGCGATATTGTTCTTAAAGGTGCAGACCTTTACGATACACATTATTTCTGGATGTATCACAGAGATTTTACAAACAACCATGATCCCAAGAGGGACGGCAGCTTCTGCTATGACCACTATCTTAAGGTCAAGCTGGGCATGGCGGATAT
>JAFQUL010000174.1 GCA_017408535.1 Clostridia bacterium | reverse complement strand
GAGAACCACCCGTCCCTTCCTCCGCAGCCGTGAGTTCCTGTGGCAGGAGGGTCACACCATGCACGCTACCGCTGAGGAGGCTATCGCTGAGACTGTAACCATGCTCAACGTATACGCTGACTTCCACGAGCAGGATCTTGCTATTCCCGTTATCCGCGGACGCAAGACAGACAGCGACAAGTTTGCAGGTGCTGAGGCGACCTATGCGATCGAGGCTCTTATGCACGACGGTAAGGCACTTCAGGCAGGCACCTCACACTACTTCGGCGACGGCTTTGCACGTGCATTTGACATTCAGTACACCGACCGCGAGAACAAGCTCGTATATCCTCACCAGACCTCTTGGGGCGTTACCACCAGAATGATCGGCGGTATCATCATGACCCACGGTGACGATAACGGTCTCGTGCTTCCCCCCGCAGTAGCTCCCATTCAGGTAATCATCATCCCTGTTGCACAGCACAAGGAGGGTGTTCTTGAAAAGGCACGGGAGGTAGAGGCTCAGCTTCGTGCGGCAGGCATCAGAGTTAAGCTTGACGACAGCGACAACAGCGCAGGCTGGAAGTACTCAGAGTATGAGATGAAGGGTGTTCCCGTTCGTCTTGAGCTTGGCCCGAGAGATATCGAGGCAGGTCAGTGTGTTCTCGTATCCCGTCATAACCGCGAGAAGATCTTCACCTCTCTTGAGGGTATTGAGAAAGCGGTTGCAGAGCGTCTTGACGCAGTAAGAGACGGTATGTACGAACGTGCTCTGAAGAACCGTGAGTCACGCACATACAACTGTACCACAATAGATGAGATCAACGTAGCACTTGCCGCAAACGGCGACGGCTTCGTCCGTGCTATGTGGTGCGGCGACGAGGCATGTGAGGACAAGATCAAGGAGCTCACCGGCGTGGGATCCCGTTGTATTCCTCTCGAGAGCGAGCCTATCTCTGATGTCTGCGCTTGCTGCGGAAAGCCTGCAAAGCACCTGGTTTACTGGGGCAAGGCATATTAATTCAGCAAATAAGAGTATATAACTAAAGCAAAGGAGGGGGAAACAGTGCGTGCGTTCAGAATTCCGCTTAAAGTTCGAATAATGCGCCTTGATCCCGTCCTTTCGCTGGCAGTCATCTCTATATCCCTTCTCAGCATACTTACGATCACAAGCGGCTTTGACGTGTTCGGCACGTCAAAGCTGGTCATCCAGATCCTTGCCGTGGTCATGGGCTGTGGCTTTATGTTTCTCTTCTCCTTTTACGACTACGAGGAGGCGGCAAAGAAATTCTGGGTACCGCTTATTATATTCTCCTTTTTCCTACTCCTGTTCACGTCACTGTTCGGTTCATCCGAGGGTACAAACTCCGCCTGGATCCGCTTCGGTCCCATCGGCATACAGCCCTCTGAGTTTGTGAAACTGGCCTTTATCATCAGCTTCGGCCGGCACCTTGATATGGTGAAGGAAAACATCAACCACATTAAAAATCTTGCCGGTCTTATCCTGCACGTGGGTTTTATCATCGGTTCCGTGCTTCTGACGGGAGACCTGGGCTCTGCTCTGGTATTCCTCGTTATCGCCGCAGTAATGCTTTTCTGCGCCGGGCTCAGCCTTTGGTATTTTGCAGGTGCCGCACTGACCGGTGTCATCGCCTTCCCTTTTATCTGGTCCCGTCTTGCCGAGTATCAGAAGCAGAGGATACTCATCGGCTTCAACCCCGAGCTTGACCCCTATGACAAGGGTCACCAGGCGCTTCTCAGCCGTGAGGCGGTTGCGTCCGGCGGCTTTTTCGGTAACGGATTTAACGGCGGCAGCGTATACAAATCTCTTTATGCTTCAAGCACCGACTTTATTTTTTCAACGATGCTTGAGAAATTCGGCTTTATCGCCGGACTTCTGCTCTTCGTACTTCTCACGGTAATAGTAGTGCGGCTGATAAAGATAGCTCTTAATTCCAAAAGATCCATGGGTGCATATATGTGTGCCGGAGTCATCGCCCTGATAGTCGCCCAGTCGGCGGAGAATATCGGTATGTGCCTTGCAATGCTCCCGGTAGTCGGAATCACCCTGCCGTTTATGAGCTACGGCGGCAGCTCGGTGCTGTCACTGTATATGATAATGGGTCTTGTTCAAAGCATACACACAAACAGTAATAAATACAATTTTGACAGAGACAGCTCTCTTTGACCGCGGTCCCTCTCTCAGGAAAGGAAAACAACATGAAATATTTTATACTTGTATATGACGGCATGGCTGACACCCCCGTCCCCGAGCTCGGTGATAAAACCCCTATGCAGAAGGCAAACAAGCCTATGATGGATAAGCTTGCAAAGACATCACGGGTCGGAACAGTTCTTAACGTGCCCGCCGGAATGGTGCCTGAGAGCGACACCGCAAACCTCGCGATACTCTCGTACGATCCCCGTCAGTATTCAAAGGGCCGCTCCCCTCTTGAGGCAATGAGCATGGGCATCGATATGCAGCCCGACGAGACGGCTATCCGCTGTAACGTAGTCACACTCAGCGAGGATGAGGCCGATTATGACGATAAGATCATTCTTGACCACAGTGCAGACGAGATAACCACTGCTGAGGCAGATCAGCTCATCCGCACGATGGAGGAGCATTTCGGAAACGATCTCCGCCACTTCTACACCGGTGTCAGCTACAGACACTGTCTCATCTGGAAGAATGCCACCGACACCTATAACTTTAACCGTCCTCACGATATCCTTGGCCGACGCATCGGCGAATATCTGCCAAACGATGAGGAGGGCAAGCCCTTTTACGAGCTTATGCGTGCAAGCTATGACGTGCTGAGCGATCATCCCGTAAACCGCCAGAGAAAAGAAAGAGGTCTTCGCCCCGCAAACTCCATCTGGCTCTGGAGCCCCGGTAAAAAGCCTGCTCTTCCCTCCTTTAAGGAAAAGTGGGGTCTCAGCGGCACCGTTATCTCCGCCGTTGACCTTATCAAGGGTATTGCTATTTGTGCCGGAATGGAAACTGTAGACGTTGAGGGCGCCACCGGCAACGTACATACCAATTATACCGGCAAGGCAAATGCCGCGATCGAGGCTTTTGATGGCGGACGTGATCTCGTATTCCTTCACGTTGAAGCTCCCGATGAGTGCGGACACAGAGCCGAGATAGAAAACAAGGTACGCTCCATTGAGCTGATAGACGAAAAGATCCTTACCCCGGTATATGAATATCTGGCAGGCACAGGTGATGACTTTAAGCTTCTTCTCCTTCCCGACCATCCCACTCCTCTCGCCATGAGAACACATTCACCCGATCCCGTTCCTTTTATGATGTATTCAAGCCTGACCGATTACAACGGTACCGATTGCTTTACCGAGCAAACGGCCGCCGAGAAAAACGACTTTATTCCCGACGGAAGCCATCTCATGGATATGTTGACTTCCGAGGATAAATAAAAAGATCCGATGGAAAAATATCGGTGGGATGACGTTCTCTCTGATGAAAATAAAACTGTACCCGAAAAGGGTGCACGCGAGATACTTGACTTAGCAGAGGTGCTGGTCATCGTAATATCCCTCTCGGTAGTGATGATCACCTTCTTCTGCAGAGTTGCCGCCGTCAGCGGCGGCTCTATGGAAAACACTCTCCGCGACGGTGATCTGGTCATCTTCTCCGGGCTGTTCTACGAGCCCCGTCAAGGGGATATCGTGGTGTTTGACCCGGGCAGTGATACTTTTCCCCATCCTCTTGTAAAGAGGGTGATAGCAACCGGGGGACAGACAGTTGACCTTGATTCATTTAGCGGCTGCATTACCGTGGACGGTGTCCCGATAGACGAGCCGTATATCAAGGATGCAGCCGTCTACGATGAGTCACTTTTCCCCTTTACGGTAGAAGAAGGGCACGTTTATCTTCTCGGCGACAACAGGAATAACTCTGTTGACAGCCGCAGTGCTAAAATAGGTGCCGTGTCGGTAAAAAACATCTTAGGCAAGGTAATTTTACGATTTTATCCCATCCGCTCCTTCGGAATACCCGGGTAATTTTCCCGAAAGAAAAGCAGAAAGGATCCCAAATGAACAGCAAGAAAACAGAAAAGCAGCCTCTGACCGATAAAAAGATCGCAGAAACGCTGTACGATTATATAGAAGGCTTTGTAATATCCATTTGCCTTGTGTTTCTGGTATTCACCTTTCTCTTCAGAGTGTCGGTGGTATCCGGCAGCTCTATGGAGAAGACTCTGTCTCATAAAGACGTACTGCTGGTATCCAGCCTGCCCTATACACCCGAGCAGGGGGACATCGTAGTCTTCCGTGCTCCCTACAGCAAAAGCTATCCCGACGAACACCTTGTAAAGAGAGTTATTGCCACGGGCGGTCAGACAATAGACATCGACTTTGAAAACTGGAAGGTCACCGTTGACGGCAAGGTCATTGACGAGTCTGAGTATCTTTTCCTCTACGGCTTCAGACAGACATCCAATCTGTCTTACCCTCTTACCGTTCCCGAGGGTGAGGTATTCGTTATGGGTGACAACAGATATAATTCCCATGACAGCCGAGTGTCGGACATCGGTACCGTTGACGAGGACTACATCATCGGTCCCGTGCTTATGCGGCTGATGCCCTTCGGGAAAATAGGTTTTGTAAACTAACTCACAAAAGATAATTCAAGGAGGAGCTATGCCTTCCGATCAGATACAGTGGTTTCCCGGCCATATGGCCAAAACCAGACGGCTTATAAAAGAGAATCTGTCTTCAGTTGACGTGGTCATCGAGCTTCTCGATGCCCGCGTCCCCGCAAGCTCTGAGAACCCGGAGTTCTCTTCTATCGTGGGAGATAAGCCGACACTTATATTAATGAACAAAGCGTCCCTCGCCGATCCCGAGCAGAACAAAAAGTGGGCGGAGCATTTCGCCTACCACGGCAGACGTGTCATTGAGACAGACTGCATCACCGGTGCGGGACTTAATAAAATAATGCCGGTCTTAAAGGAGATGCTGCACGAGCGTCTTCAGAGATACAGCGACAAGGGTATGGAGGGCCGTCGGCTGAGAGCCATGGTGCTCGGCATACCCAACGTAGGGAAATCCTCCCTTGTCAACAAGCTCTCGGGGGTAAAAAGAGCCCGTGTTGAGGACCGCCCCGGCGTTACTCTTACAAAGCAGTGGGTAGTGACCAAGGTGGGACTTGAGCTTCTTGATATGCCGGGTGTTCTCTGGCCGAAGTTTGAGGACAGAGCAGTCGGCGAGAAGCTTGCAGCCACGGGTGCCATCAAGGACGATATCCTTGATACCGAGGCTGTTGCCTTCTCTCTTGTAGGCAGACTCAGACAGATGTACCCCGCCCTCATAACCGAAAGATATAAGCTTGATCCTCTATCCACATCGGACGAGTCAGTCTCCGACTACGATTTCTTCCTTATGATAGGTAAGAAGAGAGGCTTTCTTGTCTCCGGCGGTGAGATAGATACCGAGCGTACCGCACTTATGATACTTGATGAGTTCAGAGGCGGCAAGATCGGCAGGATCACTCTCGACCGCCCCGAGTAAAGTGAGGTATCATAATGCTTGAATATATTCTTGAGACAAAATATTCAGATGAGGGTTACTCGGTAATATGCGGCACAGACGAGGCGGGGCGCGGTCCTCTTGCGGGCCCGGTTTTTGCGGCCGCCTGTATTTTACCCGCAGGACTTGTCATTGACGGTCTTAACGACTCAAAGAAAATAAGTGAAAAAAAGAGAGAAAAGCTCTTTGATATAATCTGCAGAGAAGCGGTCAGCTACGGAATAGCCTCTGCCTCGGTAGAGGAGATTGATTCCATTAATATTCTTGAGGCCGCTCAGCTTGCAATGCGCCGTGCGGTGGCTATGCTCACTCCCGTCCCCGACTTAGTTCTGGTAGACGGAAACATCGCCCGCGGCTTTGAGATGAAGGCGGTTCCGGTTATCGGCGGAGATGCACTTTCACCCTCTATTGCCGCCGCATCTATACTTGCCAAGGTCAGCCGTGACCGTGACTGTATACTTCTTGACGAAAAGTACCCGGAATACGGCTTTGCTAAGCACAAGGGCTATCCCACGAAAGAGCACCGTCAGAAGGTGTTTGAGCTTGGTCCCTGCCCCGACCACAGAAAGACCTTTCTCGGCTTTCTCCAAAAGATGAAATGAGAGCGGGCAACACCAACCGTATCCGCGGTGACGAGGCAGAGGAATTTGCCGCAAAGTACTTAAAAAAGAACGGATATAAAATAATAGAAAGAAACTTCCGCTCCTCAAGGAATGAGACGGACATAATCGCAGAGGACGATACGTATATTATCTTCGTTGAGGTAAAGGCAAGACGGGTGTCAGAGTCACTCAGCCGTTTCGGCCGACCGGCTGCCGCAGTTACCTACGAAAAGCGTCAGCGGCTTCTCGCCTCTGCAAGAGGATATCTGTCCGCTCACCTTACCTCAAAAAGGCCCCGCCTTGATATAATCGAGTTATACATCAAGTCAGACGGTCCGATAAACAAGCACAATACAGAGGTAAAGCATATTATGAATGCCTTCGGAGCGTAATTTATGGAATACAGCTTATTCGATCTTCACTGTGACACCGCACATAAAATTAGAAAATTGAATACCGATCTTCTCTCCCCCGATCTTCACGTGCAGATAGAAAATGTAGCGGCTGAAAGCTATATTCAGACGGCGGCTATCTGGTCTCCTCACGGACTTTCCGACGAGGACTGCTGGCAGAATTTTCTTGATACCTTTGATAACTTCAGCAGTAAGCTCTCCGTCTTTGAGGGCAAGGCAGTAATAGCCCACACCGCTGAAGATATCAGAAAAGCCGTCAGCGAAAACAGATACGTTTTTATTCCTGCTGTTGAGGATGCACGGCTCCTTGCGGGAGATCTTTCGAGAATAGATATTCTCCGCTCTCTCGGGGTCCGCTTTATGACCCTCACCTGGAAGGGAGAGACTTTGATCGGCGGATCATTTGATACCGCTCTTCCGCTGACAGATTTCGGAAGATCCGCTGTCAGACGGATGTATGAGACAGGCATCATACCTGATATTTCACACTCGTCTATTGAGACTGCCGAGGCGACGGCGGACATCGCAGAGGAGCTTGAATGCCCCTTTATCGCCACACATTCAAACAGCCGCGCGGTGTACGATCACCCGCGCAATCTCACCCCCGGAGTATTTGACCGTCTTCTCCGCTCGGGCGGTATAGTCGGCATCAGCCTATGTACCACTCATATATGCGATGAGGAGAAGGAGGTCTGTGATATACATGCTGTTATGCGCCATATCGATGACTATCTTTCAAGGGGTGGCGGCAAGGCGTTGTGTCTCGGTTGCGACTATGACGGCATTGACCATCCGCCGCTGGGACTTGAGAACAATTCACGTCTCGGGGCCCTCGGAGAGGCTATGCTCAGAGCAAATTATTCCGAGGACACGGTAAAGGACATTTTCTACAGAAACGCCATGGCCTTTGCCGATAAATACTTAAAGCAGTAAAATATTTTATTTTGGCAAAATATTAAATTTTGAGGATATACAAAGATGAAATTTCGCAGCACAAGAGAAACAGAACCCAAATTCGTCCTTTCCGCTGAAGCGATAAAGGAAGGCCTTGCTCCCGACGGGGGACTCTATCTGCCGGAGGAGATACCCACCGTATCTCTCGACTACATAACCGGTCTTGCAGAGCTTCCCTATTCAGACAGAGCGGCCGAGATACTCTCTCTCTTCCTTACCGATTATGATAAGGACCTTCTCCTTGAGGATTGCCGTGACGCTTATTCCGAAGCTCGCTTCCCCGGCGGTCCCGCTCCCATCCATTCTCTCTCTGACGAGGGTATTGAGGTGCTGGAGCTGTGGCACGGCCCTACCTGTGCGTTCAAGGATATGGCTCTCCAGATAATGCCCAAGCTCCTTTCCCGTTCTCTCACCATGACAGGTGAAGAGAGAAAGGCACTCATCCTGGTAGCTACCTCCGGTGACACCGGCAAGGCGGCTCTTGAGGGCTACCGTGACGTTCCCGGTACCGGTATTCTGGTATTCTACCCCGTTGACGGAGTATCCAGAGTACAGAAGCTCCAGATGCAGACCCAGGAGGGTGACAACGTATCTGTATGCGCTATCCGCGGCAACTTTGACGATGCGCAGAACGGTGTTAAGCAGATTTTCGCAGACGCAGATGTCGCAGAAAAGCTTAACTCAAAGGGAGTCTTCCTCTCCAGCGCAAACTCTATCAACTTCGGCAGACTTGCCCCTCAGATCGTTTACTACATTTCAGCCTATGCCGATATGGTCAAGGCAGGAAGCATTGAGGCAGGCGAGGAGATCAACATCTGCGTTCCCACCGGTAACTTCGGCAATATTTTTGCCGCTTACATAGCAAAGGAAATGGGTCTGCCCGTCGGCAAGCTCATCTGTGCTTCAAACTCCAACAACATTCTCACCGATTTTATCGAGAGCGGCGTTTACGACAGAAACCGTAAATTCCACACCACCATCTCCCCCTCAATGGACATTCTCATCTCAAGCAACCTTGAGAGACTTCTCTCTCTCATTTGCGGTCCCGTGTCCACCGCCGAGTATATGGCTTCACTTAAGAACAGCGGCAAGTATGAGATCAAGGACTGTGAGCTGGCTGAGATAAAGAAGGTCTTCTGCGGCTACTACTGCTCTGAAGAGGAGACAGGCAAGATGATCAAGGAGACCTTTGATAAGAACGGCTATCTTATCGACACTCATACCGCAGTAGGTCTTGGCTGTGCCAAGAAGTATATAGCGGAGTCCGGCGACAAGAGAAAGCTGCTCCTTGCCTCCACCGCAAGTCCCTACAAGTTCTCTCAGGATGTTCTCGCGTCCCTCGGTCACCAGGTTCCCGCAGACGGTCTTGATGCGCTGACCGCACTCAGCGAGGCAACCGGCACAGTCATTCCCGCGCCTCTGGCTTCTCTTCGCGGTAAGACTGTCAGATTCGACAGGACTGTTGACCGCACCGAGATGACCGATACCGTACTCGGCACTAACTGAAACAAAATCTACAGAATATAATGTAAGGAGCCGGTATGTCACTCTATGTAATATCCGACCTGCATCTGTCGGGGGCAGTCAACAAGCCGATGGATATCTTCGGACACAGATGGACAGGATACACCGACAAAATAATCAAGTATTGGAAGGCTATCGTATCTGAGGAGGACACCGTTGTGATCCCGGGGGACATCTCCTGGGGGATCTCACTTGAAGAGGCCGCCACGGATCTGAAGCTCCTCTCCGAGCTTCCCGGCAGAAAGATCCTCGGCAAGGGAAACCATGATTACTGGTGGTCCACCGCCGCAAAGATGAACGGCTTTTTCGCCGAGAACGGATACGAGTGCTTCGATATACTTTACAACAATGCTCTTGAGACGGAGGAGTTTATAATTACCGGAACAAGAGGCTGGTATACCGAGGATAAACAGGATGCCGCACCGGACACCGCCGACTACCAAAAGATAGTTGCGCGTGAAGCCGCACGGCTGAAGCTGGGTCTTGAGGCGGCAAAGAACCTCAGACAGGGTGAGAATGACACAAGAGAAACTCTCGTCTTCTTCCATTTTCCGCCGGTATTCCGCGGCTTTGTCTGCCGCGAGTTTGTGGATCTGTTAAAGGAATACTCGATAAAGCGGGCATACTTCGGGCATATACACGGGGTATACGACCTGCCCAGATCCTTTGAGTATGAGGGCATAGAATTTATAATCACTTCCGCTGACTTTCTGTCATTCGTTCCCTTGACGGTAATGCCGGACATTGATTATTAACGTTACATTAATTGGTAAAAAAAAGCCGTTATACCTTGACTTTACAGTAAAAAACCGCTACAATATAGGGTAGTGTGAAAAAAATATCATATTTATCATATTGAGGAGAAAATCAATGGAACTGAAAAAAACGGAAAAGATCGAAAACAACAAGTATGAGCTTACTTTTTCGATCGACAAGGAAACATTCGAGGCAGCAGTAACCGCTGTATACCGCAAGAATGTAAAGAATATTAACGTACCCGGCTTCCGCCGCGGCAAGGCTCCCAAGAGCATTATTGAGAAGCTTTACGGCAAGGGCGTTTTCTATGAAGACGCAATAAACGATATACTTCCCGACGCATATTCTGCCGCTGTCAAAGAGGCAGGCATCGACCCTGTAAGCCGTCCCGAGTTTGACGTTGAGTCTGTTGAAGACGGCGTAACCGTTAAGGCTACCGTTTACGTTAAGCCTGAGGTTGAGATCAAGGATTACATCGGCATCACCGCTAACAAGTACGTTGCTCCCGTTACCGACGAAGAGGTAGAGGCAGAGCTCGGCCGTGTTCGTGAGCGTAACGCCCGTGAGATCGAGATCACTGACCGAGCAGCTCAGAACGGCGACAAGGTAATCATCGACTTTGACGGTTACGTTGACGGCGTTGCTTTCGAAGGCGGTAAGTCTGAGAAATACAATCTTAAGCTTGGCTCCGGCCAGTTCATCCCCGGCTTTGAGGATCAGATCGTCGGCCACAACATCGGCGACAGCTTTGACGTTAACGTTGAGTTCCCCGCTGAGTACCACGCAGCTGACCTTGCAGGCAAGCCCGCAGTATTCAAGGTAGTTCTTCACGAGATCAAGTTTGACGAGCTTCCCGCTCTTGACGATGAGTTCGCAAAGGACGTTTCTGAATTTGACACCCTTGATGAATACAAGGCTGACATTAAGGCAAAAATAGGTGAGCGTAACGAGAAGCAGGCTGAGAACGTATTTGAGGAGCAGATCATCAATGCTCTTATCGAGCGTCTTGAGGCCGATATTCCCGAGGCTATGTTCGAGAACGAGACCGAGAACTTCGTTCGTGACTATGACAGCCGTCTCCGTATGCAGGGTCTTGACCTTAACACCTACTTCAAGTACACCGGCCTTGACCTGAATACTCTCCGCGAGCAGTTCAGACCTCAGGCTGAGCGTCAGGTAAAGACCAGACTCGCTCTTGAGAAGATCGTTGAGCTTGAGAAGCTCACCGCTACCGAGGAGGAGATCGAGAAGGAATACGAGAATCTCGTTATGGCATACGGTATGGAGATCGAGAAGATCAAGGCTACCGTTGACAGCGATGCTATCGCTGCAGACCTCTGCGTAAAGAAGGCTGTCGATCTCGTTAAGGAGAAGGCAGTTGTAACAAACGACGCACCCGAGACCGAGAAGCCCAAGAAGGCTCCCGCAAAGAAGACCACCAAGAAGGCTGACGGCGAGACCGCAGCTAAGAAGCCCGCAACCAAGAAGACCACTGCTAAGAAAGCTGAGGCAGAGGGTGAAGAGGCTCCCAAGAAGACCACCAAGTCCACTACCGCAAAGAAGACCACCACTACCAAGAAGACCACTGCCAAGAAGGCAGAGGATAAGGTAGAGGAGTAATCTTTTGCCCATAATATTCATAACAAAGGGGGAATAATCGAATGGCACTTGTACCGGTAGTAGTAGAACAAACCAACAGAGGAGAGCGCTCCTATGACATTTATTCCCGTTTGCTCAATGACAGAATCATATTCCTGTCTGACGAGATAAACGACGTTACCGCATCTCTTACAGTTGCACAGCTGCTGTTCCTTGAATCCCAGGATCCCGATAAGGACATTAGTCTTTATATCAACAGTCCCGGCGGTGTTATCACCTCGGGTATGGCGATCTATGATACCATGAACTACATCAAATGCGACGTCTCCACCATCTGCATCGGTATGGCGGCAAGTATGGGCTCATTCCTTCTTGCAGCCGGCACTAAAGGAAAAAGATTCGCACTTCCCAACAGTGAGATCATGATCCATCAGCCTCTGGGCGGTACCCAGGGTCAGGCCACCGATATAAAGATCCACGCGGAGCATATCCTGAGGATCAGAGACCGCATGAACAGCATTCTCTCTGAGCGCACCGGCCAGCCTATCGAAAAGATAGTGCAGGACACCGAGCGTGACAACTTTATGACTGCCGCACAGGCGTGCGAATACGGTATTATCGACAAGGTAATAACCAGCCGTCCTTAATCGTGCAATCGAAAGGTTAAATTGTTTTATGCCAAATAAGAATAACAAGGAGAACAGTACCGTACGGTGCTGTTCTTTCTGCGGAAGAAACGAAAATCAGGTACTGTTCCTGATCCCCTCACCCAGCGGCGCATATATCTGCGACGACTGCGTTGAGGCATGCAGTGATCTTATCGCCGAGCATACCAGAGTGTATACCGAGCATACTGACAGCGATACTCTTACCCTCGAGACCCTTCCCCGCCCCATGGCGATCAAGGATACTCTCGATCAGTACGTTATCGGCCAGGACAATGCAAAAAAAGTGCTCTCTGTTGCGGTGTACAATCACTATAAGAGAATACTTCACAATGAAAAACTGAAGGGTAACAAAAGCGGCAAAAAAGGCAAGCAGGACAAATCCCCTGCCGATGACGTTGAGCTTCAGAAGAGCAACGTGCTCCTTCTCGGTCCCACAGGTGTGGGTAAGACCTATCTTGCTCAGACTCTTGCCAAGACCCTTAAGGTTCCCTTCGCCATCGCCGATGCAACCACTCTTACCGAGGCGGGTTACGTTGGTGAGGACGTAGAGAACATTCTGCTCAGACTTATTCAGGCGGCAGATTTTGATATCTCTCTTGCCGAGAAGGGTATCATCTATATCGACGAGCTTGATAAGATATCAAGAAGAAGTG
>JAFQUL010000173.1 GCA_017408535.1 Clostridia bacterium | reverse complement strand
TATTTATAAAGTCGGGGAGCATCATTCCCCAGATCATTGCGCACTCTCTCTGCAACTCACTCAGCATTTTCGGCAAAAGCGAATATACCGCCGCCGAGACAGTTATCTCCTCTCTTGTGCTGACTACAGTAACGGTGCTTTACGCACTATATCTTATTAAAGATAAAGGATGTAAAAAGAAAAATGTATAAGACTGAGACACACCTGCACACAAAGGAGGTCAGCCGTTGCGGCAAATTGTATGCCGACGAAATGGTCTCAATGTATAAGGACGCAGGATACGACACGCTGTTTATTACCGACCATCTGTCAGAAAGCTTTTTTGAACGGCAGGAAGAGGGTATGTCAAAGGAGGAAATGGCTGACGCATTCTGTCTCGGCTACAATAACGCCAAGGAGATCGGAGACAGATCCGGCATCACAGTTATCTTCGGAGCAGAGCTGCAGATGAATGAAGGTAAAAAGGCACATTTTCTCCTGTACGGAATAGACAGAGATTTTATAATTTGGATACAGGATAAATTTGACCGCAGCACCAAAGAAATATTTGAGTATCTTGATGGGAGAGGAGTTTTCGTCGTACAGGCACACCCATACAGAGACGATAAGTCAACACCGATAGACGGATGTGCCCATGCCCTTGAGGCTCATAATCCAAATCCGAGACATACGAACTACGATGAGCAAGTCTGTGAATATGCGGCCTTGCACGGTCTCCCCGTGACCGGCGGTTCTGACGCTCACCGTCCCGAGGACGTGGCAGGAAGCGGTGTTCTTTCTGAAAAGAAAATAACCTCCGCAAAAGAATACGGAGAGCTGATAAAAAACGGAAAATATGAAATAATATCTAAAAAGTAAAGTTGTTTATAACGGAGGACGTTAAATTTGAAAATAGCATTTTTTGATGCCAAGCCCTACGACAAGTCTGCCTTTGACAAATACGGTGAGGCGGACGGTATAGAATTTAAGTATTTTGAGACCAAGCTAAACGAGGACACGGTAGAGCTTGCCGCAGGATATGACGGAGTATGTGTTTTCGTCAACGATACTGTAAACGCCCCGGTAATAGAACGGCTCAGCCGGCTTGATGTAAAAGTCATAGCACTCAGATGTGCAGGCTTTAACAACGTTGATATGAATGCGGCGGCAGGCAAGCTGAAGGTATACCGTGTTCCCGCATATTCCCCCTATGCGGTAGCAGAGCACACTATGGCCTTGCTCCTTACCTCTATCCGCAGGATCCACAAGGCATATATCAGATCAAAGGATTTTAATTTCAGCCTGTCCGGGCTTACCGGATTTGACCTTCACGGCAAGACGGTGGGTGTTATCGGTACCGGCAGGATCGGCCGTGTGTTTATTGATATCTGTCGGGGATTTGGTATGAAGGTGCTTGCCTATGACAAATATCCCGATACCTCCATCGACAACGGTGATACGGTAAGATACACCGACAAGGAAGAGATCTTCAGACAGAGCGACATCATCTCACTTCATTGCCCTCTCAATGAGGAGACCGCTCATATCATAAACGAGGAATCTCTTGAGCTGTGTAAAAAGGGCGTGGTGCTTCTCAACACCTCCCGCGGCGGTCTTGTTGATGCCGAGGCTCTGCTCTCCGCCATCAAATCCCGTAAGGTAGGAGCCGCCTGTCTTGACGTATACGAGGAGGAGGCCGATCTCTTCTTTGAGGATAATTCGGGGCACATCATGGAGGACGATACCCTCGCCCGGCTGATCTCCATGCCTAACGTCATCGTCACCTCTCACCAGGCATTTCTTACCGAAGAAGCACTCAGCAATATTGCCGAGACCACGGTAAAGAACCTTACAGACTTCCGTGACGGAGAGAAAAACCGGAACGAGCTCTGCTACACCTGCGGAGTCACACACAACTGTCTTGACGGAAAGGTTCTTTCGTGAAATTGTAATTAATACCCAAGGAGATAAATATAATGTTCATCACAGACACAGTAAAATATGCAGGAGTAAATGACAGGGATATCGATCTGTTTGAGGGTCAGTACAATGTACCGAACGGTATGGCCTACAACTCCTACATCATCACAGACGAAAAGACCGCAGTTCTTGACTCGGTAGGCGGAGATTTCGGCGAAGAGTGGCTGGGAAATATCAAAAATATTCTCGGAAACAAGTCACCGGACTATCTCATCATCCAGCACATGGAGCCTGATCACTCGGCGAATATCGATAAATTCGCCGATGAGTACCCGGACTCCCTCATCGTTGCCACCGACAAGGCATTCGGAATAATGAAGAAGTTCTTCGGCACTGACTATGCAGACAGAAGAATAGTTGTCAAGGAGGGGGATACCCTTTCTCTCGGCGGCCGTACCCTTACCTTCGTCACCGCACCTATGGTACATTGGCCTGAGGTAATGTTGACCTATGACAGCCTGGATAAGATACTCTTCTCGGCTGACGCCTTCGGTAAATTCGGTGCTCTTGACACAGACGAGGACTGGGCCTGCGAAGCAAGACGCTACTACTTCGGTATCGTCGGCAAATACGGTCAGCAGGTGCAGGCGGTGCTTAAAAAGCTCTCGGGTATCGACGTGTCGATCATCTGCCCCCTCCACGGTCCTGTTCTTACAGAGAATCTTCAATACTACATCGGTCTCTACGATATATGGTCATCCTACGGAGTTGAGAGCGAGGGAGTGCTTATCTGC
>JAFQUL010000172.1 GCA_017408535.1 Clostridia bacterium | reverse complement strand
GCTATGGGTGCTGATATGAACCAGTGTATCAAGGCTATCACAGAAGCTGAAGCTTACAACGGTCCATCCCTCATCATCGCTTACGCTCCATGTATCAACCACGGTATCAAGGGCGGTCTCGCAATCGCACAGCAGGTAGAAAAGGAAGCAGTACAGGCTGGTTACTGGCACCTCTTCCGCTTCAACCCTGCAGCTGCTGAAGAAGGCAAGAATCCCTTCTCTCTTGACAGCAAGGCTCCTACCGGCGACTACAAGGAATTCATCACCGGTGAGACCCGTTACAGCCGTCTCCAGCAGCAGTTCCCCGAGAGAGCTGAGGAACTCTTCGACAAGGCTGAGGCTGCAGCAAAGGCTAAGTACGAGAGACTCGTTAAGATGGTTGACCTTTACGCAACCGAGGAGTAATCCTATCGGGCGAAAAACAACGTATCTTTATACAGCGCCGCGCAGAAATGCGCGGCGCTGTTTCTATAAACATCCTAAATCGGTTGATTTGTTCTATTATGATATTACTGAAAACGGAAGAGACAAACAGTGTGACATTGTGTACAAATGAACAAAATCGGGGGGGGGGCGCTCCAAAAAAATATACAAAATGCACAATCTAAAGTTTGAAAAAACTTGACTTTTACTTTGCCTTAGTGTATAATGTATTCATTGCCCGCAACTGTATTGTATCCGGCGTGAGGATAGGATCTAATCGGGTATGCTTGTTGCATTATGAAAGGATAACCAAAAACTATGAAAAAAACAAAAAGATTTTTTGCTCTTCTCTTTGCCTGTCTTTTTTGTTTCGGTTCTCTGGCTGCATGTTCCGGCGGGAATGTACCGGCAGATGACACAACACCGTCAGACACGACAGTACCTGTAGACGATAGTGGTACTGAGAGCGCCGTTACCTTGATCTACGTTGATTCATCTGTTACAGATAGCGGTGACGGGTCGGTCAATTCACCGCTAAAGACCATCTCCGAGGCAAAGGAGAAAATTCGCGAGATGAAGAACGGAGAAGGACTACCGGAGGGTGGTGTGACCGTTATGCTCATGTCCGGAGATTATTATGCTGCAGGCGGCATTGAGTTTACCGCTGATGATTCCGGTACTGAGGACTGCCCTATCACATATATGGCGGCAGAGGAGCACGGTGCGACAGTAACCGGCGGTATTACCATTCCTGCAGCCGACTTCATTTCTCTCAGCGATGAGGAAAAAGCTAAGCTCAATGATGAGACTGCAAAGGATAAAGTACTTAAGGCAGACCTTAAAAAGTACGGTGTGACTACCGAGTCTCTCGGAAAAATGTATTCAAAGGGAGCTGTTTCCTCAAGCTATAAGGGCAACGGTTTTGCGGAGCTGTTTATTAACGATGAGAGAATGACTGTTTCCCGTTATCCCAACGTCACCGCCGAGGATCCTAATCTCCGTACAGGCGGTACCGATGGAGAAATGTCCTTCGATATACTTGCTATATCAGAATTCGAGGCTCAGGCAATGGCTATAAAGGATCGTATTTCCAACTGGGATCTCGACAAACTTTGGGCAACCGGATATTTCTATTACGGTTGGGCGGCAGCTACTGTTCCTGTTAAGGAGCTTAAAGCCGATACTCTCTCGGTAACTCTCGGTCACGGGGTCAACTACGGTATAAAGGCAGTTAGTCCGTTTTACCTCTTTAATATATTTGCCGAGACCGACGAACCCGGAGAGTATTATATAGATAGCGAAAATTGTATTCTTTACTTTTATCCGACAGAGGACTTTGAAAACAGTTCGGTTGTTGTCTCAATATCGTCGCAGAATGTTTTTAATCTTGGCGGTGCCGAATACATTAATTTCAGCGGTCTTAATATTTCCGCAACGAGAGCCAACGGTCTTAATATCAACGGAAATCACATTACCGTAGATAACTGCAGATTTTACGATTTCCATGACACTGCTATTCAGGCTGAAGGCACACATATAACTATTCAGAATAACGAAGTATTCAATGTCGGCGCTGATGCAATCGTTATTAAGGGCGGCGACATTGCAACTGTTTCTCCTTCTCACAATGTTGTTTACAACAATTATATTCATCACTGGGGACAGATAGGCAAAACCTCCGAATATGCGGTATTTGCCTCCGGATGCGGTGTGCTCATTTCACATAACGAGGTACACGATGCGCCTCACCAGGCTATATTGTGGGACGGTCCCAATCACGTTATAGAGTACAATGAGGTCTATAATGTTTGTCTTGAGACCGATGACTGCGGTGCACTTTATGCAGGCCGCCGTTTTGATGCATACGGATCAGCTGTCCGTTATAATTATATTCATAATATAGGAAGCGGCAGTGCAGTCGCTCAGGGTATCTACCTTGATGACGGACTTTCCGGTCAGACCGTTTACGGAAACGTAATTGCCGATGTTACCGGATACGGAATACAGGTTGGCGGCGGACGTGATAACATTATTGAAAATAATCTTATTATAAATTCAGGTAAATCGACCATCGAGTATGATTCCCGTGCCCGTGACGGAATGCTCAATGGTGAGGGTGACTGGTTCTATGAACATACAGTAGGAATGCCCGAGCACCTGATTCAGATGCAGGCTCAGCAAGAGTGGCTGGACGCATTCCCCGGATACGGCGATATTATTCCGTATACTCTTGATTATGCAGGGGATCCCGATAACGTAATGCTGTCATGCAATCCTGCTAACAGTAAGGTAAGAATGAATATTTTCTATTTTACCGGTAATAAAAAAGAGCGCGATGCAAGTATAGATGAGGATGTTATCAGTATGGGTACCGTTGAGGAAAATCATAGGTTCCTTGATCTTGAGCATAATCAGATACCGGGATATGAAAACGGTGACTGCACCTTAGCCGAAGATGCGGAAGCGTACAAGATTGGTTTTGAAAAGCTTCCCTTCGATGAAATGGGACGGGTAACAGGCTGATATTAATATATCAAATCATTATACAAATATAGGGGGGCAGAGAAAGAACTGCTCCCCTTTTTTGTCTGATAACGCCAACGTAACGGGTATGATATATATTTTCAAAATGATATGAAACCGGTAGGGGCGTGCATTGCACGTCCGCAGGTTACCCGGGGTTTAATTTTGTATTTTGATCCGTAGGGGAGGATATCATCCTCCCGCAGGTTATTTAAGGTTTAATTTTGTATTTTACCCATTAGAACCTCGGATTTAAGTTTTTCTCTCTCTACGGGAAAATTTTCGATTTTGCGTTAGCAAAACAGGTGATTTCATCACCTGAGGAAATTTTCGCAAGCGGGTGCAACTAAAGATCTCGTGATATAGCCACATAATATGCACTTTCCGCCCACTAAGAGTCTACCGGTAAAGCCTCTCACTCCGGGAGAGGT
>JAFQUL010000171.1 GCA_017408535.1 Clostridia bacterium | reverse complement strand
GACACCCTACCACTCCTCTTAGATTTACCGATACCGTGCTTTGCGTTGACATTGGGCGTAAGGCCGCCATTTGCTTCGATGCAGTGGGAATGAAACTGCAAGCCGATTTTTCCCGCAATATTTCAGATGAGTTCCTTAAAGCGGCAAGAAAGCACCTTATCGATCACTCGACGATGATCGCCTGCGGTAATTCGCAGACCGCACAGGCTATGGCAATATTCTACGGTATTTTCGAAAACGGCGAAAGACCCGAGGCCTTCCGCCGTCTGGTAGAAATGATAGAGGCAAACGACGGTCTCATGGGCGTTGGCGTGCTGGGCGGAAGAGTAATTTTCCGTGTTCTGTCCCAGTTTGGCAGAACTGACCTGGCCTACAAAATGGTCACCGACGGCAGATGTCCCTCTTACGCTCAGTGGATAAACGATGGGGCTACAACTCTCTACGAGGAATTTCTTCCCGACAGTAGTATCCGTCCCTCTATGAATCATCATTTCTGGGGAGACATCAGCGGCTGGATGATAGAAAATCTTGCAGGACTTGTAGTCAACCCCGACTGTATCTCCCCCGACAGATTCGTCATCGCTCCCAAATTTATTGACGCCCTTGATCATGCCTCCGCCTCCCACAAGCTGCCGAAGGGAACTCTTTCGGTATCCTGGCGGCGGGAAGGCGACGAGATCTTTCTTACTCTTTCTGTTCCCGAGGGCTGCAAAGGTGAGGTACGTCTTGAGTCCGATATGAAGCTATTTGACGGTTGCAGAAACTTTGACGCGGTAACCGGTGAGTTCCGTCTCATTCCCTCAAAAGCAGTTGACGTATACCGCAGACTGCCCTCGTAATCCGGCCCCGATATCCCTGAAAGTAAAAAGGATTTTGCTATTGACAAAATTTTCCGTTTGTTGTATAATAATCATTGATGTTGATAATCCAACATTTATCATTAGAGTAAAAGAAGGAACAGCACCATGATAAGCAGATTTGAACGTTTTTCCACCATTATTTCCGCGATCTCACGTCATTGGCACAAGATAGCTACCGACGCTATGGGGCCCTACGGCCTTAAAGGGACCTATGCCTTGTATCTGGTAACCATTTCTCGCTTTGAGGACGGGATTACGTCTACTGCCCTTGCCGAAATCTGCAGTAAAGACAAGTCTGACGTATCCCGTGCAGTTTCCGCTATGGAGTCCGGAGGGCTTATCATACGTAACTCAGTAAACAAGAACGCATACCGTGCGCTCCTCAAGCTTACTGAAGACGGCGAGAAGGTAGCCAATCAGATAAAGCGACTTGCGGATATTGCTGTGGCCCGTGCAAGCAACGGTCTGTCAGATGCTGACAGAGAGGTATTCTATACCGCAATTGAGCTTATCGCAGATAACCTTCAGACAATAAGCGAAAAAGGTCTTATCGACGGCTAATTTGTAAAAGGAGAAAAAGATGAAAGACTATATCGTATATACCGACTCCGCCTGTGATATCGATCCTAAGATACTCGCAGAGTGGGGCGTCAGCTACTCCTCCCTTACCTTCCGTTTTGACGATTCCGAAAAGGAATATTCAAACGAGGATATGGCAGCTCCCGAGTTCTATGAAAAAATGAAAAAGGGTGGCATTGCAAAGACCGCCGCTATCAACGTAGAGTCCTTTGTTGCGGCATTTGAGCCTTATCTCGCTGCAGGAAGTGACATTCTCTACCTCGGCTTCTCCTCGGGTCTGAGCACAACCTTCAATTCCGCCCGTCTTGCTGCTCTTCAGCTTGCAGAGAAGTACACTGACAACAGAGTTGTAGTCGTAGACACTCTTTCCGCTTCCGCCGGCTTCGGTCTCCTCCTCTACCTTGTTCTTGAGAAGAAAAAGGCAGGTGCTGACATTGACGAGGCCGCTGCCTATGCAAACGATCTTAAGTTCCGCCTTTGCCACTGGTTTACCGTTGACGATCTGGTATACCTTAAGAGAGGCGGCAGAATCAGCCCCACCCTCGCTTTCGTGGGCAATGCTCTCGGTATAAAGCCCGTGCTTCATATGGATAACGAGGGACATCTTGTCAACGTATCGAAGGTAAGAGGAAGAAAGTCATCTATCGCTGCTATGGCTGATAAATACGGTGAGCTTGCCATCGATCCTGCAGGCGGAACAGTATTTATTTCTCACGGCGACTGCCAGAAGGACGTTGACGAGCTCAGCGAGCTCCTCAGCACCCGCTACGGCGCAAAGGTACAGCTGGTCACCTACGTCGGCCCCGTTATCGGTGCCCATGCAGGTCCCGGTGTTATCGCACTCTTCTTTGAGGGTAAAGAAAGATAAATTTCCTGCCACTTTGCGGCTAAACAACGATAAATAGCAAGGAGAACAGCTATGTTCAAGTCCAAGAAAAAAGCGGCAGAAGCCGATAAAAAGGCACCGGCCAAAAAAGAGCCTACGGATCTTAAGTATCTGGGCGGTTGGCTGATGGCAAAAATGGCCTTTGGCGGCGCGGCGCGTCTTCGCTCCAACGCCGAGGAGGTCAACAAGCTGAACGTGTTCCCCGTCCCCGACGGAGACACCGGCGATAATATGAGAATGACTATCGAGAGCGGTATTGCCGCCCTTGAGAATCTTGATACAGACGATCTTGCAGAGGTTATGCGGGTATTCTCCCACGGTATGCTTCTCGGTGCGAGAGGTAACTCCGGTGTTATTCTCTCACAGCTTTTCGCAGGTATCGCAAAGGGTTTTGAGGGCTCTGACAGCGCAGACCCCGCAACTCTCGGCCGAGCTCTTGAGGAGGGTGTTAAGCAGGCATACAGCTCTGTTATGACTCCTACCGAGGGTACTATTCTCACCGTTGCAAGAGAAGCGGTGGAATATGCGGTAAAATCCATAACACCCGCCAGCACCATCAGGAGCTTCTTTGCCGACCTTGTAAAGGCAATGCACGAGTCTCTTGAGCGTACCCCCGAGATCCTTACAGTACTTAAGGAAGCCGGGGTAGTAGACAGCGGCGGAGCAGGTCTCCTTTACATTATCGAGGGCTTTAACAGTGTCCTCAACGGCGAGGAGGTTCCGGAAGAAGCTATCCAGACCTCTGCCGTCTCAACCGCACCAAAGACCGCCTTTGAGCTTGCAGCCGCCTTCGGTCCTGACAGCAAGATGGAGTTTGGCTACTGCACAGAGCTGATGATACAGCTTATGAACTCAAAGACCGATATCAATTCTTTTGACGTCGAGGCACTTAAGGCATTTCTCGGCAGTGTCGGAAACTCGGTCGTTGCCTTTAAGACAGACAGCATAGTTAAGATACACGTTCATACCTTCACCCCTGAGAAGGTATTTGCATATTGCCACTCCTTCGGTGAGTTTATCTCGGTAAAAGTAGAGAATATGTCCCTCCAGCACACCGAGATAGAGGCTAAAGAAGAGGAAGCTCCCGCTCCCAAGAAGTACGGTATCGTCGCCGTTACCAACGGCCCCGGAATCGAGTCTCTCTACCGTGAGCTGGGTACTGACGAGATAGTACAGGGCGGACAGACTCAGAACCCCTCTACCAACGATTTCCTTGACGCATTCAGCCGTGTAAACGCAGAGCATATCTACGTTTTCCCCAACAACGGTAACATCCTTATGGCCGCACAGCAGGCAGCCAATATTTATGATAAATCAACGGTACACGTTATTCCCAGTAAAAATATCGGTACCGGTTACGTGGCTATCTCCTCGGCGGATATGACAAACGACGACCCCAACGCCATCGAGGAAGAGATGAAGGCCGCAATGCTTACCGTTACCGCCGGATACGTTTCCCCCTCCATCAGAGATGCGGAAATGAACGGGGTGACAATAAATAAGGGCGACACCATCGGTATCATCGAGAAGAAGATAGTTCTCGCCGATCCCGACAAGGGCTGTGCCGCCTACCGCCTTGCAGTAAAGCTGCTTGAGGATCCCGGAAAGTTTATGCTCACTGTTTTCAGAGGAAAGGATGCCACCGAGGCAGAGGAAGCTGTTCTCAAGCAGTGTCTTGAGGAAAACTGTCCTTCGGCAGAGGTATACTTCATCGACGGCGGCCAGGATATCTACCCCTATATCTTCGTAGCTGAGTAATATATAAAAATAAAACCGCACCGAATGAATCGGTGCGGTTTTTTATT
>JAFQUL010000170.1 GCA_017408535.1 Clostridia bacterium | reverse complement strand
CTGCCGTCTGACGGCAGAGTTTAACAGAGGAATTCGAGAATTATGAGATACTTAAGAGATATGAAGGTATTGCATATCGGAAAAGAGAGCGGCGGTTATCCGGTCAGTGGGCTGTGCCTTGAGATAGCTCTCCTTTTCGTCACCCCGTTTATCTCTCAGTATCTCTCTCTTTTGGTGCTCGCCGTGTGTATTTACCGTATGGTGAGATATGACTCAAAGGTGTTTGCTACCGACTATTGTGCGCTGGTATCATTCGCACCGCTGTTCCGTATTCCGGGAATGGCAATGCTGCTGGTATATGTTTTTATCGTGGCGGGAATATGGTACTTTATCCGCGGCAGGAGCTTAAAGATAAATATAGTTACCGTGTTCATTGTTCTTTTGCTATTTTATCTTATCACCAGAATGGATATGGCCTTTACCAATTTTGTTATTTGCTTTGGTCATATGTTTACACTTTACGTTCTGATACCGAGGCAGACGACAGAGTCCGCCGTGCGGGCGGCAAAGGCATTCAGCAGCGGTCTGATCGTTTCATCCGTATACAGCCTGGTGTTTAGAAATGCTCACCAGATCGTTGAACTGCGCGGAAAGGAATCCCCCTTATTCTGGGGCGGATCTATAATGCGCTTTGAGGGATTGTTTGGTGACCCAAACTATTATATGGCACTTGTACTTGTTGCTATTGCTGTGCTTATCAAGCTGAAGGATAGCGGTAATATTAAACCGGTCTGGTTCTGGATCTCAGCGGTGATTCATATTTTCTTTGGCGTTATCAGCTACAGTAAGACATTTTTCGTTGTACTTGTTGTGCTCGTGTTTGTTTATGTTCTTTGGCAGTTCAGAAACAAAAAAGTGCTATACGGTATTTTTATGACACTTTTGATAGTTGTTTCCGCCAATATACTGTTGTTTTCCGATTGGTCTCCCTTTGCACTTCTTCTTGAAAGATTCTTTGAGGCGACTAATCTTCATGAGTTCACTACCGGACGAAGCACACTTTGGACCCAGTATGTGAGAACGATATTTTCTTCTCCCATAACGGCATTCTTTGGATTCGGTCTTGATGCTCCCGACCTTGAGCTGGCGGCGCACAACATTGTAATTGAGGTTATGTATTATCTTGGTATCATTGGATGTGTGCTGTACTTTGGCGTTCTTATTTCCTTGTTCAGCAAGCTTATCCGTAACAGAGGGAAAGTGACCGGCAGACACTTCATTGAAAAATATTTCGTGATTTTAATTGTTGCGATACTTCATATGTCCCTTCACGGAATGTTCCAGGTCATTTTCTATGCGAACGTATTTATCGGTATTCTGTCCTGTCTCATTGTTCCTCTGGACAATGACGGCGGTGATCCGACTGTCACACAAGAGATAAACTAATGACAGCTTTTCTGTCACTTGCCTAAGCACAGAGCGACCTAAATGAGTGCTGCTGTGCACCAAAAGGAGCTGTAGCGTGGAATATAATTGAGGCATTTCCCGGTGCTCGGTTATCACGCACTTAAATTCAAATTAAAAATGTGATACTATCCCATTTTTGTTCGCGGAAACGAACTTATTTGAATTTACTTAACCTTTTTGCGCCGCCGCATAGCGTCGGAATGGAGATTAGTATGATCAAAAACAAAAAAATAGGCGGCAGATCTGTAAATGCAGCTCTTCTAACCTCGGTAAAGTTGGTGACGATAGTTATCGGCTTTGCTATTACCAGACTGTTGTCAGAGCATCTGTCGGTATACGATTACGGCGCCTATTCCCAGATACTCCTCATTGTTTCCACCGTTACATCTGTTACCATTCTCGGTATGATCGACGGGGCAAACTATTTTTATTGTTCTGAGACGGACATTGATAAAAGAGAATCCTATATTTCCACTATTTTTGCCCTGCAGAGCATTGTCGGTACTGTGGCGGGTGCTGCTGTTATATGTCTGAGTAGTCCGATAAGTGCCTATTTTTACAATCCCGCTATAAAGAGACTTATCATATTTGCGGCTCTTTTGCCGGTGTTCCAGAATCTGCTGTCAATAGTGCAGGTGCTTCTGATATCGGTGGGACGGGCTAAAATGCTTGCTGTTCGTAATTTGCTTGTGTCGCTGATACGGCTTGGCGTTGTGTTTGTTGTGATAAACTTTTTAAACAGTATCGCACTTATACTTGCATGCACGCTGACCATTGACGTAATACAGATTATTTTCTTCGGTTATGTTTTGTCTGTAAACGGCTGTAAAATAAAACTTAAGAGTATTCGCTTCACTCTCGTGAAGGAAATAGCACGCTACTGTGCACCGATGGCCGTCTATATAGCCGTAAGTGCCCTTAGCCGTGATCTTGATAAATATCTGATCGCACTTGTTACCGATACAGAGACATTGGCTATATATTCAAATGCGGCAAAGGTGTTGCCATTTGATATAATCACGTCATCCTTCTGTACGGTTCTGATACCGGAGATAACCCGCCTCGTTTCAGCAAAGCGGAAAAGCGAAGCGGCCGGACTTTATAAAATGTTCCTTGAGATCGCATATATGTCCACCACTATACTTTGCGGTGCGGCGCTTGCCTGTGCACCTCAGTTGCTTAAGCTTTTGTATTCGAATAAATACGAGTCAGGACTGACGGTTTTCTGCATCTATATAGCGGTCGATCTTTTTAAGTTTACAAACATTACACTGGTAATGTCTGCCTCAGGCAAAACGGGAAAGTTAATGCTGATATCCTTCGGGGGACTGGGGCTCAATGTGCTGCTTAATCCCATTATGTACAAGCTCATGGGGGTTACCGGACCGGCAGTGGCAACTCTTGTTACTACCGTGCTTTTGGGTATAACGATATTGTCCTTCGGAGCACGGGAGCTTGACAGCTCTATGTCACGGCTGTTCGATCTAAAATTTCTCGGTATTTTCCTTTTGGAAAATTGCGGTATGTTGTTTTTGCTAAGCCTTTTGAGAATGCATCTTGCCGCCGTAAAGTTCCATTATTTTGCAACGATAATAGTGATCGGCGTGCTTTATTGCGGCATTTTACTTGCACTTAACGGTCGCCGCGCTATCAGACTGTTAAAGAGGGTCAACCGTCACGAGGTGTGATCAATTTTATCTAAAAAACAGAGAGTGTCCGAAAACATTTGTTTTCCGTCCTCTCTGTTTTTGTATTCGGCAAAAAAATTCTGATGTCAGCGGGATTTTTTTAGACCAAAATATTGATTATAGCATCAAGTTGTGATATAATGGGCTATGATTATCATAATGGCGAAATAGACATTTTTGCCGTGTGGTATTCGAGATATACAAAGAAGAAATGAGGAAAGAAATGTTAAGCAAAATCATGAAACGAATCCTCCCGGTCATACTTACACTTGCAATGACAGTGGGTATGATAGCGGCTGTTCCCGCAAGCGCGGCGGGATCGGTGTCGGATTACGACAGCTTTTTAACCGAGCTGAAGGTTCTTGAGACCTATGCTGACGCATATGTCAGCAGCGTTGATCCAAATAAGGACCCCAAAACCCTTGTACTGAACTATATCCGTACCGGTGTTGAGAGATATACCGAGGGTCTTTGGAACGTTCTTGCAGGTGACGAGGTAACTGCATTTACCGCTTACGTAGCGGAGCAGGATGCGGCTAACGGTACCACGGTAGAGGATCTCCGTGATATTATAGTCGATGACTTCCGTCTTCCTAACGGCAATCAGGTCGACTTCGGCCATATGTTCGGTACTCTGAACATCTCCTACATAAACTCGTCTATCTATACCGCTGACCTTGCAGGCTGGTCGGGTGATATCTGTGACCTTATTTCTTATTCCAAGAAATTCGGTAACGTGCCCGCCGGTACTGTTGATGAGATGGCGGCATACGTGCTTGAAAATTGCTTTGGCGTTGATGCTGATAATGCATTCGGTATGGACGACTTTTACGGTGACCTTGACGCCTTCTATCTTATGAGTAATTATAAGGGAACCGATGCTAAGCTCAGCGACCTTATGACCGCTTATTTCACTGATACCCTCAGCGACGTTGAGCGTTCTGCATATTTTATGAATAACCGCTTCAAGAATATGGGTCTTTATACCCACGAGGACGTAAGAGGCGCAGTTCTTGATGCTTATATGAGCAACACCGGTCTTTCTATCCTTGAGACTGACGAGGATTATAATATTGATAGAACTGCCGATGCAGATCTGATAACCGCTTGCTGTTATGCATTTGCTGATTACGTATACGGCGAGGGCGGCCATCTTCTCAATACCGGCGACCCTATCGTTGACCCCGACGATCCTGATGATCCCGATGATCCTGACGATCCTTCCGGCGGTGACGATGAGGAGGAAAAGATAGAGAATCCTTACTTCAGCGTATTCTCTACTGCTGAGTCTATTCTCGCTCCCGGTATCACACAGAAGATAGAGTATGCTCAGACTGTTGATAAAAAACAGATAGTATACTACGTTGCAACCGTTGACGTTACCCGTGACGATGTTACCATCATGGTAAACTACCGTGACAACGACCCTTCAAAGGGTTGGGGAATGCAGCGAGTAGAGGAGCAGGCAAAGGCTCTTGTTGCCAAGCACTCTAACCCCGACGATCCCGATAACTATATCGAGAACTTTAATGCAATAGTTGCTACCAATGCAGATGGTTACAATATGGCAACCGGTCAGCCCGGCGGTCTTCTTGTAATGGAGGGCGTTGAGTGGTATCCAGTTGACGGTGACGGCTTCTTTGCTATCCTTAAGGACGGCAGTGCCATGATAGGCAGTAAGGAAGATTACGATACCTACAAGGATCAGATCCAGGAGGGTATCGGCGGCTTCGGTGCAACTCTTGTTGTTGACGGTAAGATCTGTGTCAACCGTACCGAGGGTTATTATACTACCCGTGCCAGCCGTACCGCTATCGGTATCACAGCTGAGGGCAAGGTAGTTATGATGGTTCTTGACGGCCGTCAGGAGCCCTTCTCCGCCGGCGGAAGCATGGAGGAGATCGCTCAGATCATGTACGAGGCAGGCTGTGTTCACGCTATCAACCTTGACGGCGGCGGATCTACCACCTATATGTCCAAGCCGGAGGGACAGGACAACCTTGTGCTTGTTAACCGTCCTTCTGACGGTTACGCAAGAAGTGTTGCTACCTCTCTCGTTGCAGTATCTACCGCAAAATCCTCTAAAGAATTCGATCACGCTAACATTTCTTCCGAATACGAATATATTACCCCCGGCACTTCAATGACACTTACCGCTAAGGGTGTAAGTAATACCGGCTCTGCCGCAGTTATGCCTGAGGGCGCGTACTGGGCAGTGTCTGACGAAACTGTTGGTTCTATCACCGCTGACGGTGTATTTACCAGTGGTCTTGAACTTGGTACTGTTGACGTGCAGATAAAGACTGCAGACGGTACCATTGTCGGTGAAAAGACCATAAACGTGGTAGCACCCGATAAGCTGGTATTTACGAAGGATATTCTTAACGCTACCTACGGTGAGCCTACCAAGCTGCCCCTTGAGGCAAGCTACAAGGGTAATCTCGTTCTGTTTAATCCTGCTTATATAACGGTAACCGGTAACGTTATCGGTGCTATTACAAGTGAGGGTGACGTTATTACCGCTCTTGAGTCCTCCGGTGTCCGTGCAATGAGAATTACTGCGGCATTTGACTTTGATGAGACAGTTAAGGCAGAGATAAAGGCTAATTTCTATAAGCCCGGTGAGTCATCCTTTGACTTTGACAACGTTACCTACGGTGACCGT
>JAFQUL010000024.1 GCA_017408535.1 Clostridia bacterium | reverse complement strand
CAGTATCAAGGTAGAGTCTGTTCTCGGACTTAACGAACAGATATATCTGAATCTTGCCAAGGGTGAATACGTTATTTCTAACAAAAAGGAAGATGCAGAAGAATATACCGTTCTAGACAAAGATCTTATGCTGGAGAACGGGGAGATGCTTGACTGTTATATCCTCGGTCTTGCAAAGGGTCTCTACGACGTAAAGATAGAGCAGGGCGAGGGAGATAACTATGCCTGCAAGACTCTTACCGATATAGACGTAGAAAAGCAGGACCGCTCCGGTTACGCTCATTTTCAGAGAGACGAAGGAATCGGCGGCTACAACAACGACGGTACCGTAAAAGAGGGCGCAAGGATCGTTTATCTTACCAATGAAAACAAAAACACGGTAACTCTTGATGTCAACGGCACAACCTATACCGGTATCGTTGAGATACTTGAGGCAAAGGAACACATAGAAGAGCCTCTTATCATCCGTGTCCTTGATAAAGTGGCTACCAATCAGTTCAAGGGTAATGTCGCTCCTCCTGATGACTACAGTAATCTTACCGACGAATACTTTAAGAGTCTGTTTGCAAATAACATGGGAGAGAACATTGCGGGTATACCGGTCACCTATCGCATTAAGCCTTTAAACAAGCAGGTTGAATACGTTACCACCCCTGACGGTATCGAATTTGTAAAAGAGATCGAAGGAGAAGTATCCTACGATTTTCTTGGTTGGACCGGCGTTATAACAATGGAAAACGCTAGCAATCTGACCATTGAGGGGGTGGGTACAGAGGCTGAGTTTTATCAGCTGACATTTTACTTCGGACAATGTAATTCAATCGAGATAAAGAATCTGACTTTCTCTAAATATCCTGCTAATGCTCTTGATTTTCAGTCAGGCGGTAAGACTCGGGAGGAATGTACCTCAGACGGTTGGTACTGGATACATAATAATACATTTAACTCCGGTAAAAACTATTGGGAAGAAGGAATTGAAAAGTCAGTCTGCCTTAGCAACATGAGAAATGCAACGATCTCCTATAACAAATTCTTTGGTCAGGACAAGGTCGTGCTTCTCGGTGGATGGGAATACGATTATCAGATGAACGTAACCCTGCACCACAATTTTTACCTGAACTGCGGTCAAAGAACGCCTCTCAGCAGAAATGCCAATATACATAGTTATAATAATTACATTGCATCATGTGACAGAGGTCCAAGTCCGAGAACGTCTACTTACTTATTTAGTGAAGCCAATTACTTTGAGGATGTCGAAACGGCGTATTATACCTCCGGTACAGAGATCTTAGGTGCTATAAAATCGTGGGGTGACAAATACAAGGGCTGCGGTGCTACAGAAAGTATTACTAAGGTAGCTGCAAGAGACGAGACTGTTGAGAACGATTGTTCCCCCGACGGTATAACCGATTATTCAAAATTCGATACCGATCCCGAACTGTTCTACTATGATGCTGAGAATAAGCGCTCAGATGTAGAAATACTTCATGAGGCTAAAGACGTACCCGATTTTGTTTTCAAATACGCAGGTGCGGGAATTCTTGAGAGAATGGATTTCCCGACAGACGCTGAATAATAGCTAAACACAGGAAAGGATGTAGTTATTATGAAAAAAATCTTTTTGTCCCTT
>JAFQUL010000169.1 GCA_017408535.1 Clostridia bacterium | reverse complement strand
TGATACTGGTTCTCGGTGCCCTGGTGTTCACGGCCTGCGGTCCTGCAAAAAAGAACCTGCTCAAGACCATGGCTCCCGACGATCTTCTCAAGTACGTTTACATGACCGATGCTGAGGAGTTTGCAAGTAAGTTTGTTTCAGTATATGACAAATACCTTACAAATTACGGTACCGCTGTCAGCAGTAAGTCATCAATGAGCTATGAGCCTTCTGACGAGATCATCAGCTTTTTAGAGGACGATATGATGGGTGGATTTAAGCTTGGTCTTGACAAGCTTGGCGCCGACCTTGAACTGCAGAAGAAATCCCCTACCGATTTCGCATATCTGATAGACCTTACCGTCAACGGTGCTTCCGTTCTTGATCTTGATATGTACAGTGCAGACAATACCATGGTTATCGCATCCGACGCACTTTTCGGCGGTGCATATAAAAATGAGGCTGCTGCAGGATCAAGCACCGTCACCGACATTTCCTTCCTTCCTACCTCTGAGGTAGTAAAAACTCTTCTCCCGAAGATCGTCGAGATAGCGATCACCGAGGTCAAGGGTGTTACAGTTACCGAGGAGCAGGCAGTTAATTTCGGTGATGTGTATGAGCAGGCGGTTGCTCTCGATGCCGACATTACAGATGCCACTCTCACTAAAATAGCAGATGCAGTCCTCTCTGAGATCAAAGACAATCAGGATATAAAGAAAATACTTACCGATTTCTATAACACCGCAGGCAAGGCAAACGGTCTTGATTACGAATTTGACAGTGCAGAGGAATTCTACCGGGCATATGTGGAAGCTATCTCAGATGCCATTGAGACTGTTAAAGAAGATGCTCCCGCTGAGGGTGAGGAAGAGGTCGTTTGTACCTTCCGTACCTGGATCGACGATGACTATCATATAATCGCTGTCAACCTCAAAAACGATGACGGTGAGCTCCTTATCGGTGCATCAGAGGATGACGACGACAAGGGATATATCTTTGACCTCAAGAATGAAGGTACACCCGTCTTCTCTCTTGCCGGCTCGGTTATAAAGGAAAAGAACGATACATCCGTCAGCTTTACTCTCGTTACCGCATCAAGCGACTTCAGCGTTAACGAAAACGGTGAGCTTGTTGAAGGGTCCAAGAACACAAGTATCTCTCTGAAGGGTTCCTCTACTGTTGAAAAGAAGATCATGAGCGGCAACTATACCCTTTCCGTTGACGGCAAAGACTACCTTAAGGCAGAGCTTACCGATATTGACGGTAAGGCATACGCAAAAGATAACCGCTTTGTAGGAACAGTTAAGTTATCTACACTTTCCGCTCTTAACGATCTGCTCAGTGAAGCAGACCTTGAGCCTATCGTCTGCACAATTGTCGCAGAGGATACAAAGGACGTAAACAAGGTCAGCACCGTTATTGATCTCACCCACGGTGATATGCCTCTCGGCAAGTTCTATATCACCGCTGAAATGGGTGAGGATGTTTCTGAGTTTACCGTTCCCGAGGCATCAGATGAAATGCCCGAGCCCGATCTTACCGCTCTCTTTGAAAACTTGAAGAAGGCAGGCATAAATGAGAATCTTATAGCTATGCTTGAGATGAGCATGAGCGGCGATTTCGGTGACGACTACTATGGCGATGAGTATTACGATGATGAGTACTTCGGTGATGACTATTTCTACGCCGAGGATTACGAGGATATCTTCAGCGATATGTAATCTTCTGCGATAAAATGTCGAATTTAAGCTCCCCCGTATGATTGACATACGGGGGAGCTTTTGATATAATACCCTTAAATGATATTTTATTATCGGAGGAGTAAATAATGGACACCATCAAAATAAACAAAAGGAATACTCTTATGGTAGCACACCGCGGTCTCAGCGGCCTTGAGCGTGAGAACACCTGCGCCGCTTTTATTGCAGCCGGCAACCGTGACTATTTCGGTATCGAGACTGACGTACGCCGTGCAGGTGACAACTCCCTAGTCCTCCTTCATGACGGTTCAACCAAAAGAGTTTCCTCTACACTTATAGACGTCAAGGAGCTTTCTCTTGACGAGATCCGCGCAGTAGAGTTAAACGAGCTCAGCGGTGAGCCTGCGGCTCATCTCCGCATTCCCACCCTTGAGGAGTATCTTTACATCTGCGAAAAGTACGGAAAGAAGTGCGTTCTTGAGTTCAAGAACAATTTTCCAAACGAGGATCTTGAGCGTATTCTTGAGGCGGTAAACAAGTATACATCTCTTGAAAATATGGTATTTATCTCCTTCCACTATGACGTGCTTGCAAGACTCAGAGGCATCTGCCCTGAGGCAAGGATCCAGTTCCTGTGCGAGTGCGAGGTAAACGACGAGCTTGTAAATAAGCTCAAGGACTACTCAATGGAGCTTGACATAAATCACAACTGTCTGACAAAGGAAAACATCAAGTTCCTTCATGACAACGGTATAGTTGTAAACTGCTGGACTGTCAACGATCCTCAGCGCGGCGAAGAGCTTTGCGAGTGGGGTGTTGACATTATCACCACCAATATTCTTCAGTAAGTAAAGGGGACAGGAATATGTACGACTTTTCTATCGGTGTACTGCTAGATTCTCTCCGTCTGCCCTTCAGAAATGCGGTAGAAAAAGCGGCTGAGGCAGGGGCAAAGGGCGTTCAGATGTATCTGACACGCGGTGAAGTTCACCCTTCTGAGATAACCGAAAAGACTGTCAGAGAAAGACTTGATATAATAAATTCCTACGGGCTTACCGTCTCTGCTATCTGCGGAGATCTTGGCGGCGGCTTCGGCAACGCTGAGGAAAATCCCCGTAAGATAGAGCTGTCAAAAAGAATTCTCGATATGACTATGCTCTTCGGCACAAATATCGTTACCACCCATATCGGTGTCGTTCCCGAGGATAAGACAGATCCCAAATACTCCGTTATGCAGGATACCTGCGGCCGTCTTGCCGAATATGCGGACAGCATCGGCGGACATTTTGCCGTTGAGACCGGTCCTGAGAGCGCAGAGACCTTAAAAAGCTTCCTTGACGGCCTTTTCTCCCGCGGTGTGGCTGTTAACCTTGACCCTGCAAATCTGGTCATGGTGGCAGGTGATGACCCGGTAAAGGCGGTGCACACCCTTAAGAACTACATAGTGCACACCCACGCAAAGGACGGTGTAAAGCTCACCGATCCCGATGCTCCGAGACTCTGCGGAGAGGAGCACTTTAAGGAGCTTATCGAGTCCGGCAAGACTTACAAGGAATTGCCTCTCGGCAACGGCAAGGTGGACTTTGACAGGTATCTCGCAGCACTCTGTGATATCGGATACAAGGGATATCTGACGATCGAGCGTGAAGCGGGAGATGACCGTGTCGGTGACGTTGCACGCGCTGTCAGATTTCTTGAAAGCAAGATAGGCTGACCGGAGGTATTTTAATGAAGACCTCGGTTTCTTCATACAGCTTTTCAGCTCTCGGTCTCAGCTGTGAGGACGTGATCGCCGCGGCGGCTGAGATCGGTTTTGATGCTGTGGAGTTCACAGATATCCCTGCCTCCTGCCACAGCGAGGAAATAAAAGCCGCAAATGCTCTCCGCCTTGAAGCAGAAAAGCACGGTATCTGTATTTCAGGCTACTCTGTGGGCGGAGACCTTATGGCAGAGGGGGGACGTGACGTATCCGCTGAGGCAGAACGGATCATGAGAAAGATAGACGTGGCAGAAGCACTTGGCGCTCCCCTTCTCCGTCACGATGCCACCTTCCGTTTTCCTCCTAAGGGTCTCAGCTTTGAAGACGTTGTAGGCGGTATGGCTGATGTGGCAAGAGAGATCACCGTATACGCGGAGAAGAAGGGGATCCGCACTGCTACCGAGAATCACGGTACCTTCTGTCAGGCCTCTGACAGAATGCTGTCTCTCATAAATGCGGTGGATCACAAAAACTACGGTATGCAGGTGGATATAGGGAATTTCCTCTGCGTTGACGAGGACCCGCTGACTGCTGTCACCGCCTGCGCTCCCTATGCATTTAATCTTCATCTGAAAGATTTCAGATACCGAAGGAAGAACGATCCTCCCACCAACGGCGGATGGTTTAGTAATCTTAACGGTAATTATCTTTGCGGCACGGTCTTATGTCACGGCATCGTCCCGGTAAGACAGTGCTTTGAGGCAGCCGCCTCCTGCGGATATGACGGATATATCACCCTTGAGTTCGAGGGTCCGGAGGATGTTATGAGTGCAGTAAAAGAAGGTTTAAGTTTTATGAAACAGTTAGTTCGATAGTATGCTAATATTGTAGATATAACAAAATCCCGCTGCGGTCAAACAGCGGGATTTTTATTATATTCTTATTCAAGAAAAAAGCTCATTATGAGCATCACCGAGAAACCTACGAGCAAAGCGTAGGTCGCACCGCGCTCACTGCCCTCGTGATGGGTCTCGGGGATCATCTCGTCACTGATAACGTAGAGCATAGTTCCGCCTGCAAATGCAAGCGCAAAGGGCAGAATAAACTCAGCCACCGTTACCGCATAGTAACCGATAAAGGTACCTATTACCTCCACCACACCGGTCATAGCCGCTATGATAAAGGTACGGGGCTTACTCATTCCCGCCGCAAGCATAGGAGCGATAATGATCATTCCCTCCGGAATATTCTGGAGAGCAATACCTGCCGCAATAGTAAGTGCCTCACCGGTATTACCCGTGCCGAAGCCCACACCTGCGGCAATACCCTCGGGGATATTGTGTATTGCTATCGCCATTACGAAAAGCAGTATCTTGCCCAGCTGATCATTCTTACCCGGGTGTCCCTCGTACTCAACTCCGCTGAGTCGGTGAAGATGAGGCACCAGCTTATCCATCAGGTTAAGGCATACCGCACCCACCATAATACCGCCGACAGTAACGAATACAGAAAGAGGATTCCCTTCTCCGTATTCAAGCGATGGGATTATCAGACCGATGACCGCCGCCGCAAGCATTATTCCTGCGGCAAAGGAAAGAACTATATCGCTGAATCGGTGAGATATTTTTTTGAAAAGAAATCCGAGGACGGCACCGACAATCGTCGCACCGCCAACGCCAAGAGCTGTTATTAAAACTATCTTCAAGCTTTTCTCCTCCCTGTACTGTAGTTATTTACCGATCATATTTTCATAATTCCAAGTGCATCAAGAACAGATGAGACAAGAATAAGAATAATGCATACCGGGGCGATATATTTTATCATAACGGTAAACAGAGTCTTTCTCTTAAACGCTCCGCCGATCTCCACCTCGTCTACTACAGACTTGGGCTTAATGATATAGCCGATAAAGATACAGGTCAAAAATGCCACGATAGGCATAATAACGCTGTTGCTTATAAAGTCAAAGAAATCAAGGAAATTAAGACCGAGAATAGATATGTGGGACCAAACGCCGTGACCGAGGGATGAGGGCAGACCGAGCAGCATACAGAAAAGGAACACTATAAGGCAGGAAAGCTTTCTGCCCAGCTTAAATTTATCCTGAAGGAAGGACACCACTGTTTCCGTAAGAGAAATAGATGAGGTAAGCGCCGCAAAAAGGACAAGCAGGAAAAATGCCGCACCGAGGACAGAGCCGCCGGGAATGGTATCGAATATCTTAGGCAGAGTCTCAAACATAAGACCTGCACCCTTCTGATCCATATCCTTACCGCCGCTGAACACGAACACAGCAGGAACGATCATAAGTCCTGCAAAGAAAGCCACACCGGTATCGAATATCTCGATCTGTTTGACAGACTTTTCGATGCTGACATCCTTCTTCATATAGGATCCGTAGGTGATCATAATGCCCATTGAAAGAGACATTGAGTAAAACAGCTGCCCCATAGCTGCAAGAACGGTGGTAGCTGAGAAATTCTTAAAATTAGGTGTGATATAGTAAAGCACACCATCCCACGCACCGGGAAGCGTTATACTGTATATGGATATACCGAGAGTGAGTACCACTAAAACGGGCATCATTATCTTACTTACCTTCTCGACACCCTTCTGTACTCCGAACAAAACGACTATGGCAGTTACTCCGATAAACAGGCAGTACCAGAATATCGGCTCTCCGATACCGGAAACGAAGTCGTCAAAGAAGCTGTCCTCTGCCGCCGCCTTTCCCTGACCGGTTGTAAATACCGCCAGATACTTGGTTACCCAGCCGCCGATAACGGAATAGTACGGAAGGATTATCACGGGGACCAACGCCTCAAGATAACCCACAAAGGTAAAGCGCTTATCAAGCTTTTTGAATGCACCGATAGCACTGAGTCCTGTCTTTCTGCCGATGGCGATCTCAGCTATCATCAGTGCAAAGCCGAAGGTAACTGCCAATATAAGATATACGAGCAGGAATATTCCGCCGCCGTATTTTGCCGCAAGATAAGGAAAGCGCCAAATATTACCAAGTCCTACGGCAGAGCCTGCCGCCGCAAGAACAAAGCCGATCTTACCTGTAAAACTGCCTCTTTTTTCGCCCATGAAAAATTGTCCTCCAATGAAACATCAAACTCTTATTATTATCTCATATTTTGTCCCAAAAGGCAATAGATAGCAAAAAAATATTGTTCCACGCCAGTAAAAAAAGCAAAAGGAAAAGAGGCTGTTGCATTTACAATGCAACAGCCGTGGAGTTTGATTTGGCGGTCTGAAAACCGCCATTTTGGGCATTGAAATGCCCAAAAACATCAAACGTCCGCATCAAATTACTTCGTAATTTACGAAAATTTCTCCTTTC
>JAFQUL010000168.1 GCA_017408535.1 Clostridia bacterium | reverse complement strand
GCCGGGTCAACAAAACAATAAGACCGGACGGAAGAGGAGACTATCAATTACTTTATATATCGTCAGGGTGTGCACACTTTTATTTTGACGGTAAAGACAGGATTGTACAGAAGGGTAATATGGTACTTTACAGACCTTATGAGACACAGCTTTACAATTATGATTCTGCCGACAAACCCGAGTCATATTGGGTGCATTTTACAGGGTCTGAGGTACCCCGCATATTGGACAGCTTTGGTTTGACTAAGAACGAGAATGTCTTTTTTACGGGGATCTCACTCGATTATGAGTGGTATTTCAGACAGATGATAAGTGAGCTTCGTTTGAAACGCATAGGCTACGAGGAATTTCTGAATATGGATCTCCGCCATATTTTTCTAACGATAAATAGGTATATTCGGGAGAATAATGACGTTGGGGTCGGAATGCTTGACGAGATAGAACGTGCTGTCAATTACTTTAACGAGCATTATAATCAGCAGATAGTTATCGAGGAATATGCAAAGGGCCGTGCTATGACGGCAAATTGGTTTACCCAGAATTTCAGAAAGATAACAAGGCTGACTCCTATGCAGTATATACTGTCGCTGAGAATAACAAATGCAAAGGACCTGATAGACAACACTGACTACAATATGACGAAGGTAGCGGAGTTGGTCGGATATGATGACTCAATGTATTTTAGCCGTGTTTTTAAGAAGCATACCGGCATGACACCAACCGAGTATAAAAAGCGCAACACAAAACAGAATAAATGATCAACAGTATACCCGTTGAACTAAAAAAACACCCCGAAGGGGGTGTTTTTTTAGTATATAAAAATTACTGTCTGCCTGCAAGCACGGTTTTCTCGTACTCCTCGATGTCAGCATACCAGCTTTCATCGGTGGGAACACCGTGACGGGAGCAGTACTCTTCCCAAATGTCGGTGAAGGGAAGGGTCTTGCACTCTTCAAGAAGCATAAGGTTCTTTGTGAAGTTACCGCCATCCTGAAGAGCCTTAAGGGTCTCGTGAGGCTGAAGAAGAGCCCAGAGAAGAGCTTTAGCGGTGTTTCTGGTACCGATTACCCAAGCGGCAACACGGTTGATTGCAGCATCAAAGAAGTCGAGACCGATAAGTACCTTGTCAAGAGCATCGCCGCGAACGATCTCCTTCATTATCTCCTTAAGCTCGTCGTCAAAGATAACCACGTGGTCACTGTCCCAACGAACGCCGCGGGTGATGTGAAGGGGAATCTTGTCAAAGAAGGGGAGGAGTGCGGGGATCTTGTCGCTTACATACTCGGTGGGATGATAGTGACCGTTGTCAAGAAGAGGATATACGCCGGGGTGAGAAGCGGCATAGCTTATATAGAACTCGCTGCTTCCGACGGTATAGCTCTCAACACCGATAGCAAATACCTTGCTCTCGATACAGTCGATAACGTTGGGGCACTTCTCCTCGAATATCTTGTCAAGGCTGTCCTTGAGAAGCATTCTGGGACCGAGACGGTCAGCGGGGATATCCTTGAGTCCGTCGGGGATCCAAATATCGTTGAGTACCTTATCGTTAAGTGCTTCACCGATCTTCTGAGCGATGCGGCGGCAAGCGATGCAGTGGTCGATCCAGAACTTTCTTACCTTCTCGTCGGGAGAGGAAAGGCTGAGACCGTTCTTCATCATGGGATGGCTGAATACGGTGGGGTTGAAGTCGATACCGAAGCCGTTCTCACGGGCAAACTCTACCCAGGGGATAAAGTGCTTGTACTCGATCTTGTCTCTGTCTACCCAGCCGCCCTCTTCAAAGATAGCATAGCAGGCATGAAGGTTGATCCTCTTCTTACCGGGGATCATGGATGCCGCCTTAAGGAAGTCTGCAGTCAGCTCCTCAAAGGTACGTGCACGGCCCATATAGTTACCGGTAGCGAGAATGCCGTTGCCGGTACCTCCGTCGGGGTTGTCAAAACCGGTAAGGTCATCGCCCTGCCAGCAGTGGATAGAGATAGCCTTGTTTGATGCGATCTCCATAGCCTTCTCAACGTCGATGCCGAGACGGGAATATCTTTCTTTTGCGCTTTCAAATCTTGTCATCTTTTTGTTCTCCATATATATTAATTTATTTTTTGCCGTTGTTTTTTATCTTGTCCCAGTACTCCTTGGCGGCATTTTCGGTCTTGTTGTCCCCGGGGATATAATATTTGCTTCCCACAAGGTCGTCAGGGAGATACTGTTGGGGGGTGTAGTGATAGGGAAAATCGTGAGGGTACACGTAACCGTCAAATTTAGGTGCTTTCAGGTGATGGGGGATCTCTGTGCCCTTACCGCTTGCGATATCCGCCTCTGCCGCATGCAGAGCGAGATATGCTGAATTTGACTTAGGTGCTGTGGCAAGCATTATTACTGCATTGGCAAGAGGGATCTTTGCCTCCGGGAGCCCAAGCTCACGGGCGGAGGAAACACAGGCGTGCACGATGGACGCCGCCATCGGATATGCGGCACCGATATCCTCGCTGGCAATTACCTGAAGTCTGCGGCAGACAGAAATAAGGTCCCCGCCTTCAAGAAGCTTTGCGGCATAAAATATAGCCGCATCGGGGTCAGAGCCGCGTATCGACTTCTGCAGTCCCGACAGAAGATCGTAGTGAACAGTATCGGATTTGTCAAATGCACCGAGAGCGGCATCACCGCATACAAGTGCTTCTACAGTGTCGTCTGTTATCTCGCCGTCAGAGGTTGCCGCGGCATTTTCAAGAATGCCGATGGAGCGCCGTACGTCTCCTGCGCCGTACCCGGCTATCTTAAGGAGTATGCGGTCCTCTGCGGTTATCACCCGGGAATTTCTTTCGTTATCCTTATCGAGAGCCCTTTTAAGGGTGGGGAGCATCTCGGCGGGGGGGACCGGCTTGAACTCAAAAACCGAGCAACGGGAGAGAATAGCGGGATATACGTAAAAGTAGGGGTTCTCGGTAGTGGAGGCAATAAGAGTAACTCTGCCGTCCTCTATATATTCAAGAAGGGATTGCTGCTGTTTTTTGTTAAAATACTGTATCTCGTCAAGGTAAAGGAGTACTCCGTTCGCCCCGAAGAGGTTCTCGCTCTCACTGCAGGCGGCCTTTACGTCTGCAAGCGAGGCAGTGGTGGCATTAAGATGACACAGCCGCTTATCGGATTTTGCGGCTATGATCCGTGCTACCGTAGTCTTGCCTATACCGGGAGGCCCGTAAAATATCATGTTTGAGAGCCTGCCCGAATCCAGCATTCTTCGAAGTATGCCCTTCTCACCGCAGATGTGGCTCTGACCGGATATTTCACTTAGCTCCTTTGGGCGGACAAGATCCGCCAGGGGCTGTACGCTCATTGTAGTCTCCATTCTGCCGCCGTGCGGCACAAAAAGTTAATTTGGGTACTGTCAGTTTACTGTTCCTCTCGCACCCTCGGACAGCTTTCTTATTCTTTTGGCAAGGGGGAGATTTTCATCCCGTGACAGATCGGGATCCCCGGCCAGCAGGCGCTCTGCCGCGAGAAGTATTTCCTTAAGCTCGCTCTCATTTGCAATAGATGCGGCAAAGCGGAACTTCAGTCCGCCGCTCTGTCTTGCGCTGTACTGAGTGGCAAAGAAGTCGCCGGGGCCTCTCAGCTCCAGGTCTTTTTCGGCTATTTTATATCCGTCATAGGTGGTCCTCATTGTGTCAAGTCTGGCACGGCTGTTCTGCCCCTCCTTTGATGACACGAGAACACAGTATGACTTGGCCGAGCCACGTCCTACTCTGCCCCTGAGCTGATGCAGCTGTGACAGACCGAAGCGTTCGGCGTTTTCTATTATCATAAGTGTGGCGTTCGGTACATTGACACCGACCTCAATTACGGTGGTGGATACCAGAACATTTGTTTCACCTGAAACAAATGAGGACATTACCGCATCCTTTTCTGCGGCCGGAAGACGGCCGTGCATACAGCCTACCTTTACCTGCGGCAGTCGCTTTCCGAGAGCCTCGGAATATTCGGTGGCGGCTGAAAGATGCTCACCCACATCCCCATCCTCGTCATCCTCTGAGTTGTCCTCGACTGCGGGACATACTATATAGCACTGGTGCCCCTCTGATACCTGCTTTGCGATAAAAGCATCAAGCCGTGCCCGATAGCTTTCATCAACCACAAAGGTATCTACCCTCTGCCTGCCGGGTGGAAGCTCGTCCAGTACCGACAGATCAAGATCACCGTATATAGCTAAAGCAAGAGTGCGGGGAATCGGGGTCGCGCTCATTACCAAAATATGTGCGTCGTCCGCCTTTTCGGTGAGTGCGGCTCTCTGCATAACACCGAAGCGGTGCTGCTCATCGGTTATGAAAAGGCCGGGACGGAAGAATCTTACTCCTTCACCGATAAGGGCGTGCGTACCCACTATCAGGTGGATATCACCTGATTCCAGTGCGGCGAGTATCTTTTTTCTCTCGCTTCTCGGGGTAGAGCCGGTGAGAAGTGCCGTGCGGTAACCAAGCCTTTCAAATATCCCGGAAAGCTCCGCCGAATGCTGTGCGGCGAGTATCTCGGTGGGGGCCATAAGTGCAGCCTGATAACCGTTATTTACGGCGATAAATGCCGCACCTGCGGCAACTGCGGTCTTTCCGCTGCCAACGTCCCCCGAGACAATCCGGCTCATTGGTGGGATCATTTTTTCTTTACCCTCTGACATATCCTTTGCAATATCTCTGAGAGCACGGCTCTGTGCCCCGGTGAGAGAAAAGGGAAGAACAGACAGAAAGGGAGAAATATCGGTGGAGAGCATACGAGGAGCAGATGCTTTTGTCATTCCCCTGAGGGCTATGCGCATAGCGAGACCGAAGGTAAACATTTCGTCAAAGCGCAGACGCTTGATAGCTCTTTCGAGAGAACTGCTATCTGTGGGGCGGTGTATCTCCCGCACCGCAAACTGCAGTGTTGGGAGGCTGTTCTCCCTTCTGATATCCTCAGGCAGATATTCTGTAAAGTCGGACAGATGGGAAGAAAGAGCGGAGGATACCGCGTCACGTACTATCCGTCCGGTAAGTCCTTCACAGAGAGGGTATATCGGTACGATGTTTTCAAGCTCCTTACCGGGGACGATTGCCTCCGGCTTGGGATTGCTCATTTTATATATTTCTTTTGTCCTTATTATGCGGCCGAAGAAACGTATCTTTGCCCCGTGACGTATCTGATTTTTATAGTAGGGCTGGTTAAAATATGTTATCTCGCAGATACCGGTATTGTCAGACGCACGGAACTTCAGTATACTCATATTTCCGCGTATGCGTCTGAGCTGAGGCTCTGTTATAACGGTGAGGATATAACTGCAGTCACGCTCGGGGTCGCCGTTCCTGAGGGTAAGTATATTGCCGCGGTCCTGATAGCTTCTGGGGTAATGCTCAAGCAGGTCTCCTACAGTAAAGATCCCCAGCCGGGAAAAGGCCTTTGCACGTACTTCGCCGATACCGGACAAAGTTGTAATGGGGCTGTCGATACCCATTTTTGCGGCCCCCTTTCGGACAGTTATACTTATCTACAGTATATCACAAAAGGAAGGGGTCAGTCAATTGATTTTGTTAATATGAAAGGGAAATTCAGATCTTTTTTCTGATGCCTATCCTGTCAAAGGGGATAATATCAAACTCGGGAATCAGACGTTTTGCCGTTGAGTCTTCTCTGACAGT
>JAFQUL010000167.1 GCA_017408535.1 Clostridia bacterium | reverse complement strand
TTCTGGACCGAGATAGGATTTGACCTAAATGCCGGAATATACAATGACAACGTGGTCAGACAGATAGCGGATCTCTTTGTCACTCCCTCGGCCGAGGAGCTTGAGGCTTATGCAAAGCTTACTGCCGCTGAGGAGAGCCTGACGGCAGACGTATCTAAGCTCAGTACTGCCAAGGATGTAGTAAGCGCGTACAAGGCGGCAGGAGATGCCACAAAGGCGGCAAGTATACTGTCCTACGTTGCAACAGACGCTCTTGACGGTAAATTAGGTCAGCTTGCAGACCGATGCGAGGAGCTGATGGGGCTTGCAACAAAGGACGCATCCCTTATTCCCGAATTCAGCCGCGTAAGCAAAAAGATGGATACTATCTTTGATATTCAGACCGCTACGGGAAAAGCCGGTGACGGTCTGAAAGCAATTAATTCCAAAATGGACATTGTAGACGTAGGCGGAGTATCCTTTGTGGATGTTGCGGCGTTTACAGTAAACGTCTACGGTTATATGGATAAAATGTCCTCCCGTGACGGCAACTCGATCAAGGCACTGCAAAAATACGCAAAGAACTCTGACCTTGGACTTGCCTCTCCGCTGAAGTCCTATGCATCGGGGCTGACTGTAGACCCTCAGTGGTATGAGGCAATTGCCGAATATCTCGAGCGTGAGGGCGGTAACCTGATGATGGACAAAATGCCCCTTGCAAGTCTGATTGGCGGTCCCGGTGCCGTGCTAGTCATTGGCTGGAACGTGGCAAAATCCTTTGTACCGTACATCAAAGACTCACTTACCTCTATGGATCATTTCAAGTTTGCGGAGTACGCAATAGACTATCAGAACAACTGCGGTCAAATGGTAAACGAGATAGCGGCTGAGTGCTTTTTACAAAACGATGTTAAAGAAGACCGCTTAAAGGATCTCAGCGACACCATGTACGCTTATTTCAAATTCTCCATGGTAGCCCGCTCCTGTGCTGAGGTGTCGCTGCTCAGCGTTGATATAGAACAGTCACTTAAGGACAAGATCATCAACGTAATGCATATGAGAAACCAGGAGATAGCAAAATATCTGGTGGTGCTCTCTCAGGCAGAGGAGAACAATGATTCTCTGGTCTACGGTTTCCTCAAATCTGACAGTAAAAAATTCTCGAGAAGCAGTAACGAAGCAACCACCTGCGATTATATCGCCTCGGTAGGAAAGAAGATAGAAAGCTCATCACAGTCTACTCCCCCCGATGACACAATAGACCTCAGCGGTGCTATCTCGGAGGAGGAGGCTATCGCAGTTCTTCTGGACACTCTCGGCGGAGCTTACGCATTTATTTTTGAAAGCGATGCAATAAGCGAGCTGCTGGATTTCAAGGTTATCGGCACCTACAGAGTATTGATGTCGGATTTCGAATATTACGATACCTACATCATTGAGGCATTCGAGGAAGCCGCTTCAGATACCGCATACTTCTTCGTATCCATTGACGGAGAGCACGTATGGATGGGTGCTCTTGCCGGGGACGGACGGTACGAGGTAGTCCATCAGGTCGATCTGAGAAACTTCGGTCTAATGGATCTTGTTAATTTTCTTATGGAATATGCTTAATATTCAGGCACCCTTTATCTGTAAGGGTGCCTGAATTTTATTATACTGCGGGGAATCTGTCGCAACCTGTTTTTTCTCCCGTATTATTGATTTATTTTGTAATATAGAGTATAATTATACGAGTAATATAGGGGATCTCCCCATTTGTAAAACATAATAATAACGTAAACGGTATAAATATGAAAAAGATTTCTATATTATTGCTACACCTGCAGCATGGCGGTATTGAAAAGCAGACGGTAAACCTTGCAAATACTCTCTGCGGTCATTATTCGGTAGAGCTGATAACTGTATACAGTATGGGCAAGAAGCCGGCGTATCCCATTGACCCGAGAGTCACGGTAAGATACCTCATTGACGACAAGCCCAACCGTGCAGAGTTCAAGGCGGCAGTAAAAAGATTAAATCCTATAAAAATAATAAAAGAGGGTATCCGCGCGGCAAAGATACTGTATCTTAAAAACACTCTTATGAAAAAGGCAATAAAGGGCCTTGACTGCGATACAGTTCTTTCCACCAGAGCAGAATATGCTCTTCTGCTGTCAAAATATGCACCCGAAGGGGTAAATACCATCACCCAGGAGCATCTTCATAATGACAGCGAAAAGTACGTAAGCTTTGTAAAGAAAGCTTTCAGCAATATTGACCGTCTTGTGGTCCTTTGTCCCTGGTCGGGTGAGAATTTTTCCGGCTGGCTCAGAGATAATAAGAGAATAAAGATCACCGAGATCCCGAATATTCTTGACACGGTGCCGGGGGAAAGCGCCGCTCTTGAAGGCTGCAGAATAGTTTCTGCCGGCAGGCTCCACCCGGTTAAGAACTTCTCCTCTCTGATACGTGTATTTGCAAAAATAAAAGACCGTATCCCCGAAGCCTCCCTTACCATTGTTGGCGGCGGAGAAGAAGAGGGTAAGCTCAGAGAGGAAATAAAAGCACTGGGTCTTGGCGAAAGTGTGACCCTCACCGGAATGGTATCCGCGGATAAGGTAAAGGAGTATATGCTCTCCTCCGACCTTTATATTATGACATCTCACACCGAGTGCTTCCCGATGGTGCTTCTTGAGGCATCATCTGTAGGGCTTCCCCTTATCTCCTACGACGTGCCGGTAGGCCCGAGAGCAATAATATCCGACTGCGAAAACGGTTACCTCATTCCATACGCAGATGAAGACGTTATGGCAGAAAAGGCCGCATCACTTCTCGCCGACAGAGATACCCTTCGCCGTTTCGGAAAACAGGCAAAGGCGATGTCATATAACTATACGGAAGAAAAAATTCTTCCGCTATGGAAAAACATACTGGGCTGACACACAGCTATGGCAATTTACCTATTTATCTGAAAGGAATACTCTATGAAGCTCACCGAAAGAATATCGGAAAAATCGCATATGATCGCCGCTGTTCTCATTATGATCCAGCCGATTATGGACGTGATATCATTCTGGCTAAGCGAGTTCGGGATATCAAACGCTCCTACTCTGCTCCTCAGAATGGCCGTGCTTGCCCTTACTCTCGTCAGCGCGTTTGCAGTAACGGAAAAGAAAAAAGCATATCTTATCTCACTCCTTATAATGGCTGTTATTTATGCAGGACACGTGTTTGCCTGTATTCAGGTTGGCTTTGCCGATCCGGTAGGTGACTTTACCAACTATGTCAGAGTAATTCAGACACCTCTGCTCGTTATGTCTCTCATTACCTTTATGAAGCACAGCGACAAGGCCTACGGCGCAATTCAGTTCGGTGCCTGTGCCGCTCTGATATTTATCTTCGCGGTAGAGGCGATAAGCACCCTTACCGGAACAGATCCTCACACCTACAGCGACGGTGCGGGAATAATCGGCTGGTTCAACAATACAAACTCACAAAGCTCTAGCCTCTGCGTGCTCTCCCCGATCCTTATGCTCTGGCAGTTCAGACGTAAAAACAGAAATATTCTTTCCTTTACCCTTTCAGCGGCAATGTGCTGTCTCTCAATGTTTATGTTTGCCACACGCCTTGCTTATCTGGGGCTTATCGCTCTGACGGTGGGTATGGGTCTTATGATAATACTGATAGAGCGTAAAAAGAGCTGGCAGTATGGTATAGTACTCCTTGCCATGGCTATGATCTTTATCGTTCTTCTCCCGATATCTCCTACCGTCAAGCACCTCAATCTCAGCGACAAGGCACAGACTGACCGCCAGCAGATAATAGATGCTGAGCTGTCAGACAAGCGTGAGGATATAAACAACTTAATAGACAAGCTCCCCGATCACAAGGACCCTGAGGATACGGGAGACGATACACACCCCGACAAGGATAATATAACCAAGGACGAGAAGGAAAGGCTGATCGCCAGCCTGACTCCCATTTACGAAAGACATGTAGGCGACTTTGTCAAGCGCTTCGGTGCTGAAAAGACAATGGAGATGTATGACTATACCCTTGACGTAAGACGCTTTGCCTCTACCCGTGCAAAGAAGCTTATGTTTGCGGAAATGCTTATGCAGGACTCTCCCGAAAGCACCAAGTGGTTTGGAGTTGAGCTGTCAAGATTTACCTTTGACGGAACTATCTACGACGTTGAAAACGACTTCCACGGCATTTACTTCCTTTACGGCCGTGTAGGTTTTGCCGGTTATATAGCTTTTATCGGATATTTTGTACTGATAATAATGAAGGCACTTATAAAGGACTTCAAAAAATATTTCACGGTAGACGCGGTGGCATACGGTATTGCATTCCTTTGCTGTATGGCCCACGCTTATAATACCGCCGGAGTGCTTCGCCGACCCAATGCCTCTGTTTATCTGTCGGTGGTGCTTGCGGTGATATACCATTTGATATATTTGCGTAAATATTCCATCCCCGAAAAGAAAGAAAAGTAACTCCCGCCGAAAGGAGACCGCCAAATGAAGATCAGCGTAATAATACCGGTTTACAACACCGCAGACTATCTCCGCAGGTGTGTCTCATCGGTGCTTACCTCAAAAAGCAGAGATGAATACGAGGTCATACTAATAGACGACGGCGCCACCGACGGAATATCACCCGCCCTTTGCGATGAGCTTGCATCTGAGAACCCCGACACCGTGCGAGTAATACACCAGGAAAATGCGGGGCTGGGCGGTGCGAGAAACACCGGAATCAGTGCCGCCAAAGGAGAATATCTCTTCTTCCTTGACAGTGACGATACTCTCACAGACGGTGCTGTTGACAGTCTTATTAAAGCGGCCGAAAAATACCGCTGTGACATTATATCCTTCGGTATTCTGTCAGAGGATGAGGACAGCGGAAAACTGACCCCGGTAAATTCAAATGCATATTATTCAGAAACGCCATTCAGCCTCTGTGACCACCCGGAATTTCTCCTCTCTCTTCCCAACGCCTGGGGACGTATCTGGAGGAAAAAGCTGTTCGAGGACAGCGGTATCAGATACCCGGACAGAGTATGGTATGAGGATATAAGGACCTCAAGCAAGCTCTTTGCCGCCGCAGAGAGTATAGTGACAGTAAAAGAGGAATACTACAGATATCTGCAGCGGTCGGGCTCAATAATGCACTCCTCGAATATCGGCCGCAACAGCGAGATAATAGATGCCCTCGAGGACGTTATCGCCTGGTATAAGGTCAGAGGACTGTTTGATAAATACAGAGATATTCTTTGCCGACTGTGTATTGACCACGTGTATATTGCCGCATCGGTAAGAGTACTGAGAGCGGATAGTAAGCATCCCCTTTTGAAGACATTCAGAGAATATCTCACAGCCGCATTCCCCGATTACCGTGCCAATCCTTATATTAAAAGCCTGCCGAAGACAAAGCGGCTGGTATATTTTCTCCTTGAAAAGAAAATGTACCGTACCGTTGCCTTGCTCTTTTCTATAAAGGGCTGAGATAGAGGAGAAAAAGATGAAATATTCCGTTATCGTGCCTATCTACAAAACGGAAAAATATATACGTGACTGTGTTGACAGCCTTCTCTGTCAGAGCTACTCTGATATCGAGGTCATTCTCGTGGATGACGGCTCTCCCGATTCCTGTCCCGCTATCGCCGACGAATATGCCGCCGGAGACAGCCGTGTCAAGGTAGTCCACAAGCCAAACGGGGGACTGGTCAGTGCAAGAAAGGCCGGAGGTGCTGCAGCCACCGGTGACTATATATTCAACGTAGACAGCGACGATTTTATTTCCCCCTTTCTCATTGAGAAGGTACACAAGGTCATAAGTGAGACCGATGCTGAGGCAGTATTCTTCGGCTTTACCCTCTACAGCGACGAAAACGGCGAAGGGGACAGACGTATGAGCGCCCTCTCCCCCGGAGTATACCGCGGCGAAGAGATAAAGAAGATAGTCGGCAGTTATATGTACGACCGAGACAAAAAAGGAATGAACGGCGGCTCGGTGCAGTTTAATATCTGCTGTAAGGCAGTAAGACGGGATCTTTATCTTTCTGCCCAGAATAAGGTAAAGGATGGAGTTACGTCAGGAGAGGATACTCTCTTTACCCTTCATCTTCTGCCGGAGCTTACGTCTGCCGCTCTTATAGAGGACTACGGCTACTACTACCGTTCAAATCCCACATCAATCGAGCATACCGTAAGTACAAAAGACTTTGACAATCTGTTTACCGTAATAAGGGAAATGGAAGAAAAGGTAAAGGATATCCCCGAATACTCTGACGGAATGAGAGTATACGCGCTCTACCGCCTGTGGACTCTGTCTATCAGAGGTGCAGTTGCGTCAGACAGCTACAGCGCTTATAAAAAGCATATAGATACCCCTGTCTACCGCGAGCTGGTAAAGAAAATAAAAAAGACAAAAATATACAAAAAACGGCCGGTGGAAAACATCGTTCTGTTCTTGACAAAGCACAGATGCCTCCGACTCATTTATCTCCTCGGGAAAAGCTATTTCAAAAACAAAGAGATGGTATAAAACAAAATTGTTGAAAAAGCAGAAATAATGTGCTATACTAAAATCAGCAGTGACAGTCCGGTGCACGGACTGATAATAATACTTATAATTAGAAAGGAAGATTGACCATGGGAAAATTCGTACTTAAAGAGACCGCTACCGGTTTCAAATTCGACCTTAAGGCAGGTAACGGCGAGGTTATCGCTACCTCTGAGGTTTATTCCACCAAGGCCGCTTGCGAGAACGGCATTGAAAGCGTTAAGAAGAACTGCGTAGGTGAGATCGAGGATCAGACCGCTGAGACTGTTGCAGAGGTAAAGCACCCCAAGTTTGAGCTTTATGCTGACAAGGCAGGCGAGTTCCGTTTCCGTCTCAAGGCTAAGAACGGTGAGGTTATTGCTACCTCTGAGGGCTATAAGACCAAGGCAAGCTGTCTCAACGGTATTGAGAGCGTTAAGAAGAATGCTCCCGAGGCTGAGACCGTTATCGCTGAGTAATAAAACAAAGCACCCGCACGTCATACCTGCTTATTTGCAGACCCGCGTGCGGGTCTTTTTTTATTTTTTTCAAAAAATTTTTTATGTCCCTGTGAAAAAGTACGGTGTTGGTACGGTAACCTTGCTATAATTAGCCTGTAAAAAGAGAAATATGCAAAAAGGGGGTGAAAAAATGACGGAGAAACACAAAATATCTGAGTTTATTGACAACATATCCTTCAAGAAGGTTTTCGGTTGGGGATTCCGTCCCGATGAAGTATATGATACTATCTGCACTTTAACCTCTATGTATAACGAGGTGCTTGCAGAATCATACCGTGAAAACGACGATTTGTCCGACAAGCTTCTTGAGCTTGAAAAGCAACTTTCCGGCCAGAGGCTTTCCGTAATGTCTTCTCCTGTAAAAGGAGATGAAAATGAGCCCCCCTTCGGAAGCAAGGAATACTTTGCACGCGAATTCGCACGCTATAACACCCCCGCCGCTTCTCAGACGGTAACTGCGGAAGATCTCATTCCGAATGAGCAGATCGCCCCACCCGATTCCTTCGGGAAGAACACGGTTACGATATATCCCCCTGCCACCGAGACCGCAGTTAACGGCTCCGGGGATAGCGGCTATAAGGAAAAAACTGAAAAAAGCAAGGAAAAAGCAGGCAAGGATATTCGGCTTCAGCACCTCAAGCGTGCCGATCTACTTGAGATACTTATTGAGCAGAGCCGCGAGAACGAGGCGCTTAAGAACAAGCTGAGCAATACCGAGGGAAAGGTAGCCGAGCTTCAGACTAAGCTGGACGACCGTACCATCAAGATAGAGAAGGCAGGTACTCTTGCTGAGGCGACCTTCCTTATCAACGGTGTAATCGAGTCCTCTCAGATGGCCGCTCAGCAGTATCTTGATAATCTTGAGGAGCTTTATAACAGAGAGGCTGTAAACTGCACTCAGAAGGAAGCAGAGACCGAGGAATACTGCAGTAAGTTGCTTATGGATGCCAAGCTCCACAGCGAGAACCTGGTCCAGGCGGCAGAGGAAAAGTGTACCGAGATAACCGAAAATGCGGAACAGCTTTGCAAGTCAATGCTGACCCGCGCGGAAGAAGAGTGCAAGACTCTCGAAGAAGACACCAGAAAGCGGTGTGAGGAGCTGGAGGAAAAGGCAAATGCAGTTTACGCAGAGACAGAGCGCCGTGCCGAGGAAAGGTGTGCTGTTCTTGAGGAAAATGCCAAGATCAACAGCGAAAAGTACTGGACGCAGCTTTCAGAGAGACTTGAGGAATTCTACGCCGCACATCAGGGTCTGCGTGATCTTCTGGACTCTACCGGACATATTCCGAGAATATAATATTATTGATTAAGTAAGTAGGAAAAATGAGAAAGAAAGAGCTCTCCATCCCGTCCACCATGGAGCTGGAAAAAGAGTTAAAAAGGGTCAAATACAAGGAAAGATACGGTAACACCCTTAAAAGCACGCTGTTCGTGCTGATAACAGTTGCGGCCACCGCCGTACTGATCGCCGTTCTTTTCCTGCCGGTCCTCCAGATATACGGCAGCTCGATGACTCCTACCCTTGGAGAAGGCGATATCGTCCTCTCGGTGAAGGGCGGAGATCTTGAGGCGGGGGATCTGGTCAGCTTTTATATAGGCAATAAGCTTCTCGTCAAGCGATATATAGCCGGTCCCGGAGAGTGGGTATACATTGACCCCGATGGGAACGTCTACGTCAACGACAAGCTGATCGAGGAGCCCTATATTTCCGAAAAGGCATTCGGAGACAGCAATATTGAATATCCTTATCAGGTACCTGAGAACAGGATCTTTGTTCTCGGTGACCATCGCAGTACTTCGGTGGATTCAAGAAATACAACTATAGGATGTATTTCCGCCGAGCAAATAGTGGGCAAGATAGTATTCCGTGTCTGGCCCCTGACAAAAATAGGAACTCTCAACTAACGGTATAACCACATATTCCGCTGAAAGGAGGTGTGAACGAATGGATCATAACATTTGCGGTAAGCTGCACAAATACTACCGCAGTAACAAAAGAAAGCGGCTGCGTAACCGTATTCTCACGGTACTGGGCTCTATCGTGGTTTTCATAACCACGTATATGCTGATACTTCCTGCAATAACAGTAGAACAGACCCCGCTTTGCGGAATTGAGGAGCATCAGCACTCAGAGAATTGCTACGGGCAGGTCCCGGTGGTAATAAAAAAGCCGCAGCTGATATGTACTCCGGAAGTGCATATACATACAGATGCCTGCATAGATAAAGACGAAAACGTCATTTGCGGATACGAGGATTTCATTGTTCACACTCACAGTGACCTCTGCTACAGCGGAGAGGAGCTTATCTGCTCTCTTCCCGTCTTTTCTGAGCACAAGCATACCGACGAATGTTACAGGACAGATAAGCTGCTGATATGTGATCTCGCGGAGAGCTATCATCTTCACAGCTCTGAATGCTACGGCGATCTTTCCGCTGAGTGCGGCTATGATGAGACAGACGGACACCTTCACACTGGCAGCTGTTACCCCGCTGAATCTGAGCCGCTCTGCGGTACAGCAGAGGATATTTCGGGGCATCGTCACACTGAGGAATGCTACCGGGAGGTACAAACGCTGATCTGTGGGCTCAGAGAAGCGATACTGCATTCCCACGGCAAGGACTGCTACCGTGAGATGTGCACACATCCCGATTGTAACTGTGAAGCCTGTGCCGAAGGGATATGTACAGATGACGTTATCTGTACCTGTGACATTTGCACCGGCCACGCCTGCGAATGCGAGCTCTGTCAGTGCGAGATATGCACCGATGAGACCTGCGAATGCACGGCCTGTGCCGAAAACAAAGGAAAAACATGTAAGGAAGAGGTACTGATATGTACTCAGCCTATCCTTACCGAACATAAACACACCGACGGATGTATTGAAATGACTGAGACAGTCGGGTACGAAGAGGGACTGGTCTGCGGAAAGGCAGAGCACTCCCACGACCTCGCCTGTATGTCAGATCCGGGAGCGGATCTTGAAAATGAGGAGAGTTGGATCTCTGTCTTCTCAGGCATCAGGAGAACCGGTAAGATCTCCCGCGACATTCTGGCAATAGCCAAGACTCAGCTGGGATATACCGAAAGTAAACTTAACTACGCAGTAGCACAGGATGGGGTAACCACCATGGGCTACACAAGATACGGTCAGTGGTACGGCTTGCCTTACTCTGACTGGAACGGTCTCTTCGCCGCATTCTGTGCCGAATACGCAAACACCGACGTTATTCCAAAGGAAGCGGACGTAAATAAGATCGTAGAACACGTAAAGGCAGAGAGCCCTCAGCTTTATAAGCAGGCTGAGGATTACTTCCCCGGCGGAGGCGATATAGCCGTCATCGATATAAACGGCGACGGTATTGCCGACAGACTGGGTATTGTTTCCGAGACCTCCTCGTCAGAGGGCTGGTTCAGAACAATAGAGGGTGATGTCTCGGGTACGGTCTCAGTATCTACCTACAACAGCCAAAGTGCTCTCATTATTGGCTACCTGCAGCTCACCTCCTCCTCTATAGACTACACGGTAAATTCCCTGTCGGAATTAAATGTGGCGGGTACGGTAATGTACCATCCCCCTGAGCACCTGGAATACCAGTACAGCTCACACAGGGTAGGCGGCTATATGGCTATAAACCACCTTCTCGTTCCCTATGACGCATATATTGCGGGCTGGACACCGAATACCCTTGACTGGAACGCCAAGGCAGGGGCAAATTACGTAGTTACCTACTGCGCGGCAATGAATGACAGAGTCAGCGAAACGGGTGAAAAATATACCGTCGTAAAAATTACTGACTCAGATGTATATAAAGACGTTGCTCCCGCTCTTTCCGGTATAGTGGAGCATGCATATCCCTTTATTACAGCGGAAGAAATGAAGGCGGAGCTTTCCGCCGCATATAAAACCGGGGAGATCGCCGTAGATCTGTCCTGCTGTTCTGAATCGGAATTCATTGCGGCAGCACAGTGGGCTATCTGGGATATGTCGGGACTGAGCGATCCTCAGAGCACCGTTACCCAGAGCAGCTTCCCGGAATCGGATACCACCCTGAATCCCCTTACCGACTTGGGTCATACCGAGGAAAGCCTCATACAGACCCACGTTAAGGCGATCAGAGATTGGCTGGTAGCTCAGCGTCCCGTCGATAAGATCACCGTCACCGGTCACAGCTCAGAGATAATCAGACGGGCAGACGGCAGCTATGATGCGGAAGTTACCGTTACTCTCAGCCGTCCTCTCGGTGAGAAGGAAGAGATAAACGTTCTCTTTGCGGCGGGAGAAAAAAGATACGAAACGGTATATGCAGAAAAGGGCGGCTCATCATTTGAGGTTTCCCTTTGCGGTCTCAGTGACAGCGAACTTCTTGCAGCCGAGGTCAAGCTGACAGTGCTTTCTGACCATATTCAGGTCTTTGTTTACGACAGTGAATCAAGGCAGGATATGATAAGCGGTCAGTGGGGGGTAGATCAGTACGATCTGTCCTTTGAACTTGACATAGAGACCACCGACGTAAAGGTGGAAAAGATATGGAGTGACGGGGTATCCGGAGCGGAGTTGGTAACAGTTCAGCTGTATGCCGACGGCAAAAAGCACGGTGAGCCTGTGATCCTGTCGGAGAATAACGGCTGGAAGTACAGCTGGAGTAAGCTGGTCAAATACAGCTCTGATAACGTTCTGATAGACTATACGGTAGCTGAGACACCTGTTCCCGGTTATCTGTCCTCCGTTGAAAAGGCAAACGGCGGACAAAAGACAGTCTTCACCGCCTCTCAGGTATTCTCTATGAAGGAGGGCGAGCAGTATCTCATCACCTATGAGAATGCGAACGCACTCAGCATCAAGGAAGCAGACGGCTCCTTCTTCCTCGATTGGGTACGGGATCTGAACACTGCAGAGCTCGGTGATATTCCTCCCGAGGCGGTATTCACCGCACTGTCGGTATCGGAAGACGGCAGTTATGCTTATCTTTACAATGAAAGCACCGACAGATATCTCTATTTTGACGGAAACAGAATAACAGTCAGTGCTTCTCAAAAGACCATGGCCTACTATCTGTACGACCACTTCTACTTCCTTGACAACACAAGTAACAGATACCTCTCGTATCTGGACGGGGGTGAAGGATACGTTACCGACAGCTGGGATGATTCCCTTAAGGTAAGCTTCTATCGGGTAACGGAGACGGTCACCGAGGCCTCCGGCGTAAAATATACTATAACCAATACCAAGGCAGAAGAAAGCACCTCAGTTCAGGTGCTCAAGGAATGGCGCGGAAAGGATGACGGGGATTACCCCGCAAGCGTTACTGTCACACTTCACCAGAACGGTGCTCCCTACGGTATGCCGGTGGTGCTCAACGCCGAAAACGGCTGGAGTTTCACCTGGGAGGAGCTTCCCGTCTCGCTCAACGGCACGGAGTACAAATACACCGTAGAGGAAAGTGCCGTTACAGGCTATTCAACTAAGATAACCGGGACAACGGAAGAGGATGGAACGGTAAAATATCTGATCGTCAACACCTGGGACTACGAAAAGATACCCTTCAAGGTGCTCAAGACTGACGGACACGACACCTCGATCCTTCTGTCCGGTGCAAGCTTCTCACTCTATCGGATAGACCCCGAGGGTGATACCACCATTCCATATACAGATGCTCTTATCGGCACACTGCTTCTTTCTGTAACCACCGGAGACGACGGCTACGCCATTTTGGGTGAGCTTGAGATAGGTCATACCTATTATCTCATAGAGACTAAGGCTCCCTCCCGCTACAACAAGCTGACAGAGCCCATTATCTTTGTCACCGAAAGAGACATCAGCGGCAGACCCACGGCAAGCATCGTTTCTGCTCCGTCTCTTGTGACAATGTCGGACGACTCTGACGATACCGCGGTCATTAACGTAAAGAACAGACCGGGATATCATTTACCGGAGACCGGAGGAGCAGGAATTTACCGGTATACGATAGGCGGCGCACTCATTATGCTGATGTCAGCTGCGCTCCTGTTATATAAAACCAAACAGCACGAAAGGAGAAAAGAGTGACCTCCTTTGTGTCGGCACATCCTATGCATCTAAAAAAACAAATCTTTTTTCATAATCAAGAAAGGAAATGAAAATGAAACTCACAAGAAAAATTGCCAGCCTTGCTCTGGCATTAGTAATGCTCTTCTCCCTCAGCGTTACCGTGTTTGCAGAGGAAGAGACCGCTCCCCTGAGTGCAGGCAACTATACTATCACTATCGCAGGTACTGATGCATCCCCCACCGCAGGCCATACCTACACCGTTTACCAGCTCTTCACCGGTACTCTCGCAGTTGAGGACGGCAACAAGATCCTCTCTGACGTAAAGTACGGTCAGAACTACACTCCCGATGATACCACCACCGATACCCTTGTTCCCAAGGATGTTCTTGATGCTATCACCGATGCAAACGCATTTGCAGACAGCCTTGTAAAGGGTAACCTTCTTGAAGGTCACTTTGCTATTCTTAACGAGACTAACGGCTGGAAGATAGAGAACGTTCCCGCCGGTTACTACCTTATCGTTGACACCACCGAGACTCTCCCCGAGAACGATACCCGCTCTGCTTACATCGTTCAGGTAGTTGACGACGTTACCATGGCACCCAAGTCCAGTACCACCACTATTGTAAAGAAGGTAAAGGACACAAATGACTCCACCGGCACTACCACCGATTGGCAGGATTCCGCTGACTACGACATCGGCGACACCGTTCCCTTCCAGATCACTACCGTCTTCAGTAACCTTTCCGCGTACGACAGCTACGGCAATATCAAGATCGTAGATACCATGAGTAAGGGCCTTACTTACAATAACGACGTAAAGGTAACCATCAACTACGCTTATCTTGACGAAGAGGGTAAGACCCAGGAGATCACCAAGGATGCTACCGGCAGCTTTACCGCTTCCACCGCTGCATATACCGGCGACGCTGAGAAATATATCGGCGGTACCGTTCTTACTCTTGACTGCAGAGACCTTAAGGCTCTTGCAAACGAGGGACACGAGATCCTTCGCGCTACCGTTACCGTTGACTACACCTGTGAGCTTAACGAGAATGCGGCTACCGGTGCGGCCGGTAACCCTAACAAGGTAAAGCTTATCTTCTACCGTGAGCCCGACGTACAGCACGAGACTCCCGAGGACGTTAACATCGTATTCACCTTCAAGGCAGAGGTAAACAAGGTCGATGAAAAGTCAATGCCCCTTACCGGCGCTGAGTTCAAGCTTGACAAATTTATCGCAGATGAGAACGGCACCGAGACCTATAAGAACGTAAAGGGTAACTGGAATACTCTTAGTCTCATAAAGAATGACGAGGGTACTGTATTCAGCTTTAACGGTCTTGATGACGGTGAGTACAGAATCACCGAAGAAAAGGCTCCCGCAGGCTACAACAAGATACCCGCATTCGCCTTCACCGTAACCGCTGATCATGAGATTCTTGCCGATGACCCCAAGCTTACCGATCTTAAGGCTGACGGCGGCGAGATCGTCAAGTTCACCGTAACCCCCGAGGACGGTAAGATAGCAAGCAATATAATGAACAAGTCCGGTGCTATCCTTCCCGAGACCGGTGGTATCGGTACCACTATCTTCTACATCGTAGGTGCGCTTCTCGTTGTTGCGGCAGTAGTAGTACTCGTTACCCGCAAGCGTATGGGAACAAATAACGAAGAGTAATTTTCAAAAACAAAATTCAGGTTATTAAAAACAATCCGCTGCAGGCGGCGGGGGGATATTTCTCTCCGCCGCTTACAGCGGCAAGGAGAATCCTGCAATGAGCAAGCGAAGGTCAACAACAATAATATTATTTATAGTCTTCCTTGCAGGGTTGTCCTTGCTGCTGTACCCAACCGTCAGCGATTATTGGAACTCACTGCATCAGTCAAAGGCTATTGCATCCTACAGCGAAAAGCTTGAGGATCTTGACGAGGGAAAGCATAAGGAAATGCTTGAGGCCGCAGCCGCATACAACAGAGAGCTGCTCTCAAGGAATAACAGCTACCTGCTTTCCGCTGAGCAAAAGGATAAGTACGATAAGCTGCTTGACCCTACAGGTACCGGAATTATGGGATATATAGAGATCCCGTCCATTTCCTGCAGCCTTCCCATATATCACGGAACGGGAGAATCGGTCCTTCAGGTAGCGATAGGCCATCTTGAATGGACCTCACTTCCGGTGGGCGGTGAGACTACACATTGCGTGCTGTCCGGCCACAGAGGTCTGCCTTCCGCCAAGCTGTTTACCAACCTTGATAAGCTGGGGGTTGGAGACACCTTTATGCTGTGTGTTCTTGACGAGATAATCACCTATGAGGTAGACCAGATACTTATCGTCTCCCCCCACGAGACAGAGGCGCTGATGGTAGAGTCGGGCAAGGATCTCTGTACCCTTATTACCTGTACCCCCTACGGTGTCAATTCACACCGTCTGCTGGTGCGGGGACACCGCATAGAAAATGCCGATATCCCCACCGTGGTACACGTAGTGGCAAACGCTATTCAGATAGAGCCGCTGATCGTAGCTCCTATCGTTGCTATACCCATTCTTATAGTACTGTTTATCTTTCTTATGCTTAAGCCCCAATCAAAAAGGAATTAACTGAAACGAGACCCAAAAGAAAGGAGGAGGGAAAATGCGAAAAAGAATAACAGCCGTTCTTGTTGCCGTAATACTGCTGCTTTGCTGTCTGCCTGTATCTGCGGCAGGTAATGCCATAGATATTGCTCATCCCGCCTCCCTGACTATTTCTTATATTGAAAATGCTGCAGCTATACCGGAAGCAAGGTTTGACCTGTTTTGCGTAGCTCTTCTCAGTGAAAATGGCAGCTACGAGCTTACCCCGGACTATTCCTCTGTGCCTCTGGATCTGAGTAATATGTCGGAGGAAAAGCTTCAGTCGCTGTCAGAGACGGTAAGCGTCTATACTCAGCTGTATAAGATAGCTCCCCTCAGCTCTGAGGTTACCGACAGTGAGGGAATCGCAAAATTCTCCGCACTCAAAGCCGGTCTGTATCTTGTATTCGGCCACGATCTCACCCTCGACGGTATAAGCTACTCCTCAAAGCCCTTCCTTATCTATCTTCCCTCTCTTGACAGCGCAGGCGGGGAATGGATATATGACGTTACCGCCTCACCTAAGAGCGAGCAGGAGCCTGAGTGCCCCGACTGTGAAAAAATATCCCGCAAGGTACTGAAGATATGGTGCGACGGAAGTGATCCGAAGCGTCCGGAGGAAATCACCGTATATCTTCTCCGTGACGGAGAAATATACGATACCGTTTTTCTTAACAGCGAAAATAACTGGCGCTATTCCTGGGACGGTCTTGACCCCGATTATGACTGGACGGTTGCCGAGGAGGTACCCGAGGGATATACCGTTTCTATATCCCTTGAGGGAATAACCTACGTTATCCTCAACACCTCAACCACACCTCCCCCTCCCCCCGACACCACGACTCCGCCTCCCGATCTTCCTCAGACCGGGCAGCTGTGGTGGCCCGTGCCTACCCTACTGATCATCGGTATATTCCTTATCTTTATGGGCTTTATCAGCCGCAGGAGGGTATACTACGATGAATAAGGGCAGAGGAACACTCCTTATCGTTCTGGGGCTTATACTTATTGCCGCCGCAGTTCTTTTGGTGCTTTATAACGTAAATGAAGACAATCACGCATCTGAATCGGCAAGAGATGCTTTGGCTCAGCTGCAGGCAATTATTCCTACAAAAAGTGATGCTCCGGCAAAAACTGATAAGGAAAACGGAAGTCCGGATGACAAAACACCGCCGGAAGCAGCTACACCTGCTCCCGGGGAGATACCCGACTATCAGCTGAACCCGCAGATGGATATGCCGGAAAAAGAGGTTGACGGACACCGATATATAGGTATCATAGAAATACCGTCGCTTGGTATCTCACTGCCTGTCATAAGTCAATGGAGCTACGAGGCGCTTTCTGTCGCTCCCAGCCGTTATTCCGGCTCTGTTTACACAAACGATCTGGTCATTGCAGGGCACAATTACCGCTCACATTTCGGTAAGCTCAGCCGTATCAAGCCTGACGACACGGCATATTTCACCGATATTGACGGAAACGTATTTGAGTACCGTGCGATAGTTGTAGAGACCCTCCATTCCTCAGCCGTTGAGGAGATGAAAAGCGGAGAATGGGATCTGAGTCTCTTTACCTGTACACTCGGAGGCGGTTCAAGAACCACTGTCAGACTTAACAGAACGGATAATTAAAAAAGAAATACCCTCAGGGGTGTACCTGCCATAGAGCAGGTACGCAACGAAATTTGCCCTTGCGGGCAAGTGAAATCGCTTTGCGGTGAAATATTTGCTTCGCAAATGTGAAATGTTCGCTTACGCGAACGTGGGCAAATTTTATTTCATATCGAACGAAGAGAGATATTTCACAATATGCGATAGCATATTATTTCACGTTTTGCGAAAGCAAAACATTTCACTATATGCGTTTGTGACCACAAAT
>JAFQUL010000166.1 GCA_017408535.1 Clostridia bacterium | reverse complement strand
TGTCCCTGATCCTTTTGATGTTTGAGCATTCAAATATAACTTTACCTTAGATATCGTACATTCTTCTGCACGGGTCCTCACCCGTACGGCAAAAACAAAAGCCACCTAACGGTGGCTTGTGTTTTTGGTGGAGCGTACGGGATTCGAACCCGTGACCCCACCACTGCCAGTGTTGTGCGCTCCCAACTGCGCTAACGCCCCGAGCTATTCGGCTGTGTCTTTTTGGAGCGAGTAACGGGAATCGAACCCGCAGCATCAGCTTGGGAAGCTGAGGTTTTACCACTAAACTATACTCGCACGTGTCAATACTCTTTTATCTTGATTTATTTTACCCTAAAGATACCGAATTGTCAAGATAATATTATGTCGAAAATTAAAAACATCACTCCATCCTGTACTTCGGCTGCTTTACCGTTCTGTTTTTTCTGTGTTTTATCAAAAAACCGATTGACTCGCATTATATTTTTATGCTATACTGTCCGCGAATACAGCACCGTATGCATATAGAAATATTTCAAGGAGAACAAAATGAAAAATAATCCTTTTTCTGACAATAAAATCACTCTGTACGTTGATGCTTCTGCCGGCACAAACGGTGACGGCTCCGCCGCTGCCCCTTTTCTCTCGATCACCGAGGCAAGAGACAAAATAAGAGAGCTAAAGGAAAGCGGCATAACGATAGCCGTTGACGTTATGATCGCCCCCGGAGTATATTCCCCGCTGAATCTGGACTCGGGTGATTCCGGCTCCGCTGACTGTCCTGTAAGATATATTTCCAGAGAGCCGCGAGGTGCGGTAATTAAAGGCAGTATGACCCTAAATCCCTCTGACTTCTCTCCTATAAGTGAGGAAGAGAAGAGTCATCTCATATCCGCCGGTGCGGGAGAACAGGTAAAAAAGATATCGCTTACAGCTCTTGGACTTACCGAAAAGGATTACGGCAGTTCACCGTCCCTTAAGTCTCCTCCGCCGGCCCTCACCGCTGAGCTTTATTCACAGGGAAAGCGGCTTAACATAGGCAGATACCCGAGATCCGGCTGGATACTCATTGACGGAGTAAAGAGCAACGGAGACGGAACTACCTCAAACTGCTGCCGCTGTCCCGATGAAGTAGTCGAAAGGTCTGCCCTCTGGAGCTTCACCTCCGATCCCCTTACCTTCGGATATTACCTTCATAACTGGAGCGACAGTTCATCAGCCTTTACCATCGACAGCGAGAATAAAGAAATAACCTTTACCGATCTCGGGGACAATTCTCTTGAGAAGGACAGAAGATATTGGTTCTATAACCTGTTTGAGGAGCTTTCCTCCCCCGGTGATTATTACATAGACAGAAAAAACGGGGTGCTCTACCTCTACACCTCAGAGGAACTGTTTTCCTCTCCCCTTGAGCTGTCACTGGGAGATGTACCGCTCATAGACACAAAAAAAGCGAATTACATTTCCTTTATCGGTCTCGAGTTGTGCTATACGAGAGCCTCCGCAGTTGATGCCAAGGGCGAGCATCTCCGTTTCTCCGGCATACATATTACAGGTACGGGAAGCCGCGGTATGATGCTTCGCGGCAGAGACATAATCCTTGAAGACTCAGAAATCGAGGAGACCGGTGCTGACGGAATAGTCACCGCCGGCGGCGATGCCGCATCTCTCACTCCCTCAGAGATCATCGTCCGTGACAACTATATCCACGGTTTCGGAAAGCTCCATAAGTGCTACTATCCCGGGGTCAACATATATTCCTGCGGATGTACCGTTACCCACAACGAGATATGCGATTCATCCCACTCGGGCATTCTCTACCACGGACCCCTTAATACAATCGAATATAACTATATGCACGATCTCTGCAACGATACCGCAGATTGCGGTGCCATATACAGCGGCCGTTCAATGACCTATTACGGAAACGTAATACGCTATAATTACATAAAGGATATCGGCTGTCCCGATATAATAGATGACTTTTTCTGTGCTCAGGGAATCTATCTTGATGACGGTCTGTCAGGTCAGACGGTGTACGGAAACATTATAGAGAACGTTACCGGACGCGGCATCTACCTTGGCGGCGGACGGGACAACACCGTGGTCAACAATATAATCATCAATCCTGCGATCTACTCAATAGACCCGGATGACAGAATGAGAGACGGAGCATTTGCTGACGGCTGGTTTTCGAAGGCACAGCTTAATAATATGGCAAACGACATCCGCGCAACGGTAAACGATATATGGAAGGAAAAATTCCCCATATTCAATATAATGAAAACAGACTACGAAAACGGAGACAAGAACGATCTTGACCTTTTCGTAATCCCTGCCGGCAACGTGATAAAGAACAATATCGCATACAAATGCAAAGCCCCCAGAAAATACGACGTAGGAAAATTCTGTTTTGAGGCAATATGCGATTTTTCAAAGATGCATCACAACTACATAATCGAGAATGAGGGCGGAGACGTGTCGGATTTCTATGACTATGAGGGCGGCGACCGCACTGTCAGAGAAGACTCAACGGCAAAACGTCTGATTCCCGAGTTTGATATTATCCCCTTTGACAGGATAGGCATCAGAAAAAAGATCTGAATTTCCCTTTCATATTAACAAAATCAATTGACTGACCCCTTCCTTTTGTGA